>CAYNSJ010000094.1:0-8192 GCA_964399835.1 uncultured Methanobacteriaceae archaeon
GAAACAAGTTATCTGTATTATTCAAATACACGATATGGTGCAGTAGGAACTTGGAATAATAAATATGGTAATTGTGTGGATATGTCACATTTAATTATAGCTGTAATGCGTGCAGCAGGAATACCTGCAAGATATGTACATGCAACTTCTTGTACATTTAGTAGTGGACTAGTTGTAGGACACGTATGGGCAGAAGTTTATGTAAATGGAGCATGGTATACTTGTGATATGACCAGTAATAGAAACACATTTGGTGTAGTAAATAACTGGTACAAAGCTAGTGGTATAACACGTTATATAACTTTACCATTCTAAATTATATGAAGATAAACTTATACTTTCTTCATTTTTTAATTTTTTAAATTATACTTCTTTTTTTTAAATATATTTTATAAATTATACTTATTTTTGATAAAAATCAATAGGAAATGCTTATTTTTTATATATTCTATTTAAATTCATAACTTTTAATAATGATAGTTAATATAATAAATAGTATTAGGTTTTTTTTTATTAATCAACATTTGAATAATATATGTTGTATTTTTTTAAATCTAAACAGTATTATTTTTTCAAAATAAAAAAATAATTAATACTTAAATTACTATTTATTAAAATAGACTGTAAATTATAGAAAAAAATATTTAGAATAATACATAATACGATTATTTCTTATATAGGAGGTAATAAGATTAGGCGTTATTTCAGAATAATTCTTCTAATTTCAGTAATTCTAATTTCAGTAACTGCAGTAGCAGCAACTAATACAACAACTACAGATGATTCAACATCAGCTGTGATTAATCAATATCAATTAGTATCAACAACTACTTATGAAGATACATCAAGTATAAAGTCTGATAATTCGGATTTATCATCTAATTTAAAAAATGATACATCAACATCAAGTTATACTCAGATCAATACAGAATCAACTAAAAATATTAGTTCAGATTCATCTTCTGAAGTATCTAATGATCAAGGATCAACTACTTCAGTAGCAAAAAGTACATCTAATACAAATTCTAATTTAGATGTATTTAGTAATACTTCATTAACTAATACAAATAATACATTAAATTCTAAATCTGATGGTAATAAATCATTATCAGATAATTATACAAACATATCAACAGTTTCTTCATTAACTAAAGATACAAATAACTCTATTACAAATACATCTGTTGATAATATAGAAATAAAAAATAATAGTAATAATACAATTACATCAGAAAATATACAAAATACAACTTTAAACAATGTTATTAATAATGTAATTACAAATACAACAGAAATATATACAAATGAAAGTTCAACAATAAAAACTGTTAATAACACATTACTCAAAACAGCTTCAAAAACTTTAACAACTAAAATAACTATTAATAGTGCAACATTATATTCTTATGAATTATATACAATAACTGCAACTGTAGCAGATAGTAATAATAATTATGTGGATTCAGGGATAGTTGCATTTAAAATTAATGGTATTACAATAGGTCATGCAACAGTATCTAATGGAAAAGCTATTATAAACTATACTGTTCCTGCATTGTTAGCAAAAGATTATACTATAACTGCTATATATGGTGGATCAACTAGTTTAGCTAGTTCACAAACTACGGCAACATTAACAATAAAACAATATAACACAATAGGATATGTAACATCCATAACTACAAAAAATAATGCAACTGCAGTATTTAGAGCAGTAATTAAAACAACTACTGGGGCATTTGTAAAATCAGGTACTGTTGCTTTCAAAGTCAATGGTGTAACTATTGGTAAATCTACTGTTGATAATGGTGTAGCTACATTAAATTATGTAATTCCAGCATCATGGTCAAAAGAAAGTTATACAATAACTGTGGTATATGGTGAAACAAAAATTTATGGTTCAACTACAGCTACAGGTACATTAAAATTAACAATAGCAACTGCTGGGCAAACATCTAAAACAAGTACTAAAATGTCCATAAATAGTGAAACATTACATCCATATGAAAAATATGTTATGACTGCAACAGTAGTTGATAAAAATGGAAATTATGTAAATTCAGGTATTGTAGCTTTCAAAGTCAATGGTATTACAATAGGTCATGCATCTGTATCAAATGGAAAAGCAACTATTGTTTATACTGTTCCTGCTTTGTTAGCAAAAGATTATACAGTAACTGTTATATATGGTGGTACTGATAATTTAGCTAGTTGTAAATCTACGGGTATATTAACTGTTCAACAATATGATACTACAGCATATGTAAGTCCATTATCTAGTAAAGCTAGTGGTAATGTCACTTTAAGAACAGTTTTAAAAACAACTACTGGTGCATTTGTAAAATCAGGTACAGTTGCATTTAAAATAAATGGTATAACTGTTGGTACAGCTAGTGTTGTAAATGGAGTAGCCACACTTAAATATACTATACCTTTAACATTAGATTCTGGAAATTATGTTATTTCAGTAGTATATGGTGAAACAAAAGTATATAACTCCTGTTCTGGAAAAGGTACTTTAAAAATATCAGCAACTTCTGGTTCTAGTTCAGTACCATCTGGATATGAGAAATATTTAGTTGCAACAACCAATTGTCAAGTAAATAGTGCTACTATTCAAAATATAGCTAGTTTATTTAATGGTTATACAAATACACTTACTAAAGCACAAAAAATATTTACTTATTTAAATGATAAAACATATTATCAATATTATTCTAATACTCTTTATGGAGCAGTAGGGACTTGGAATAATAAATATGGTAATTGTGTTGATTTAAGTCATTTAGTAATAGCAGTAATGCGTGCAGCTGGAATACCTGCTAGATATGTACATGGATATTGTACATTTAATAGTGGTCTTCAAGTAGGTCATGTATGGGCTGAAGTTTATGTAAATGGAAAATGGTACACATGTGATGCCTCAAGTAGTCAAAATACTTTTGGTGTAATAAATAATTGGTATTCTGCTTCAATTTATGGAAGATATATAACATTACCATTTTAAAAATATTAAAATATACTTATTCTTTTTATTTTTTTTTCATTAATTTATAAAAAAAGTTTTATTTATAAAAAGGAGGTTAAAGGTTAAAAAGTTATAATTTAACGTTTTCTACTTCTTTTAAGAAATTGTCAAATCCAACTCTTTCAATAGTACTTGCTATTCTTTCACGTTGTGGTTTATCCGCTAATTTATTGTATGTTATTAAAACTTTTTCTATGAATGGGAATAGTTCTTCTTCTGTCTTAATGTCAACAAGTTGTCCTTCAACAATCTCACGTCCACTTTTACCTCCAAGAGTTACTTCAAATCCATCTTTTATAACATCAATAGCTTTGTTTGGACAAGCTTTTACACATTTACCACAATGTATACATTTATCTTTATCTTGGCTAGCAACTCCTGTTTCATATGAAATTGCTTCTAGTTTACATACTTCATTACATCTTCCACAATTAACACATTTATCTTCATTGATTTTAGGATATCTTACTCCATATATTCCAATATCATGTATTGTTGGTCTAACACATTTATTTGGACATCCGCTAACTGCAAATTTAAATTTATATGGTGTTGGATATTCAGCAAATTTTTCTTGTATTTTTTTAGTAAGACTTATTGTTTCGAATAATCCACTTCCACAATTAGGTTTACCAGGACAAGCTAATGTTGCTCTTACAACAGGTCCTTCTGATCCTGTTGTTAGTCCTAATTCATTTAATTTATGTACAACTTCTTCTACAGTTTCAGGTTTTAC
Organism: uncultured Methanobacteriaceae archaeon; assembly: GCA_964399835.1. GTDB lineage: Archaea > Methanobacteriota > Methanobacteria > Methanobacteriales > Methanobacteriaceae > Methanosphaera. Next base: position 3,765 of record CAYNSJ010000094.1, read on the forward strand.
ATCATGTAATTCATAAGCACCACGTGTAGTGATTTTTATTCTATGGTTGTATTCTGAAGCTATATTTACAATTTTCTGAATATCTTCTGGTGAATACCATCCACCTTTATCTGAAGTTATTCTGATGAAGTAGTTTTTATCGGCTTGTTTTACTACTCCTGGATAATCAGCTAACCAATAATAAGATAATGGTTCATTATTTTCTTGTCTTTCTTTTATTGTATCTTTAAATCTTTGTAATTTATTTTCTCTTTTAAATGAAGGTAAATCGTTTGTATCTTCTTCTAATTCAAGAATATCTTTGAATTCATCTAATTCTCTTTTTCTAATTATTACACTAGTATCCTTATTATTTGGAACTCCTACAGAAATATCTGCTAATGTAGCTTCATAATCATTACATAATCTACATCCAGGATTCATTGGTATTCCTTGGATAGGTAGTTCATAAATTTCTTCAGTTGTTTCAATTTTTAGTTTTGGAATATCTAAATAAAATTTATTAACAGTTTCTATGTCTATTTCTTTTTCTTTAAGGAATGTTGTCATAGATGTATGATCGTATTTTTCAGTACAGTATTGACCAATAAGATATTTAATTTCAGGTATTTTAACTGGTTTTCCTTGTTTACTTGTTTCAATTTCGTGTTTTGCAAGATATGGGAAATATTGTATTTTTCTGAAACCATTTATTTGACATGGTAATGCTACTATGGCAATTTTTTCTAATTTTAATTGACCCATTTGTTTTAATGCATCAAGTGGTGATTTTTTATAGTTAGTTATATGAGAATCACTATTTAATTCATCAGTATCTTTAATTATTAATGATAATGATTTCCAGTGATCATCTCCTACAAGTATGGCACCATCAATTTTTTTAGTATCCATTAAATGTTTTATTATTTTATTTACAGTTTCTTCTTTAGAAAGTTTGGTTGTGAATTTTTCTTCTTCAAGATTTTCTCTTATTTTAATTTGATATTTTCCAGAAGATACTCTAGGACATATCTCATGACATGTTCCATGACCTTTTCTTAAACAAGTAGCTGTTAATTTAGGAGCTTCTTCAAATGTTAATAAATTATTTGGACAAAGTATAGTACATGTTCCACATTTTGCACATTGATCTGTGTTTATTATATTATCTAATGCCCATTCTTGTTCTATTTTCATGTTTTCCCTCTTTTTTTAATATTATTATATTATATTTAATATATTATTTATTTTTTTATAATCAATAACTGTTTTTGTTGTTTAAGTAATCTATAATTTTTTTTTAGAAAAAGAATGATAATGAGTGTGGTTATTGTTTTTATTGACTTGAAAAAAATATAATTAGTAAATAAAATTAGTATTAATTTTAATCATTGCACAGAAGTTATTCTTATTTTTTATAATTTTTTTTATTTTTGCTGTCTTTTCCAATGTTTATTAAATGCATTATTATAATGGGTTATTATAGTTGGATAATGATTCCATAGTCCTACTAAGTTTTCAGGTATATTCTCTGAATTTTCATCTGCAAATACTAATATCATTTCTTTATCATCTCTAATTATGAGTTGTGCGGCTGGAATAGGGGCATATTTAATATCAGCAGTTATATCAGAAAATAACTCTTTTATATCTATTTTTTCACCATTAATTATACAATAAGGCACTGTTAATATTTTTACTTCAACGTTGTTTTTTATTGCTTTTTTGATTTTTTTAATTATTTTTTCAACTTGTGAAGGTAATAAAAATCCAATTCTTATATTTAATGTTGTTTGTGCTCTTTTTATTAATTCGTATTCTTTATTTATTATTGTATCTTCACCTTCAATAGACCATATAGGGGCATTGAAGTTTGGTAACTTACTTTCATATATTTGAGTTATTGTTTTTTCAGTATCATCTATTTGTTTTGTAACTTTTCTTTTGTAGATTTCAAATACTTCATTAGGTGGTTTAATAGTATATTTTAAAGGTCTTCCTTTTTCTATTGTTATAAAACCTTTTTGTTCTAAGCTATCTAATGTTGTATAAATTTTTGAACGTGGCACTCCTGATTCTTTACTTATTGTATCAGCTTTTGCTGTTATTAATGATGCTAATGATATGTAAGATTTTGATTCATATTCAGTTAATCCCATTTGTGTTAATGTTTTTATTGTATTTTCCATTTTAATCCTTCTTATTTTTTAATTTGATATAATATTATATAAAACTTATACTATATAAAATTTGTTTCTAATTATACTATCTTAGTGACAACATTTAAATACTATGTGAACATAACTATGTACAAGAACTAAAAATAAAAGTTAAGATTATATGTAATGTGACTCATATTATGTTTAATATTATTGAAATTGAATTGATACATATATATGTTTTAAAAAAATTTTAAAAAAATAGGTGATTTCAAATGCTAGATAAGATTTTAGGTGGAAAAAAAGTAGATAAAAAACCAGTAGATAAAAAACCAGTGAATAAAATGTTCTGTTACCAATGTTCCCAAACAATAAATGGTGAAGGATGTACTACAATGGGTATGTGTGGAAAAAATGATACTCTTGCAAGATTACAAGATAACTTAGTTTATTCAATGAAAGGAATTTCTGCATACAAATATCACATGAGAGAATTAGGTGTAGCTGATGATGAAATAGATGAATTTTTAGAAAAAGGATTATACTCAACATTAACTAATGTAAACTTTGATATAAATGATTTTATTGGAATGGCTGTTGAAGCAGGACAAATGAACTTAAAAGCAATGCAACTTTTAAAACAAGCACATATTGATAATTATGGAGAACCTGAACCACAAGTAGTTCAAAAAGGAGCAAGTAAAGGACATGCTATTATAATAACTGGACATGATCTTAAAGCACTAGATGAATTATTAAAACAGACAGAAGGTAAAGGAATAAACATATATACACACAGTGAAATGTTACCAGCACATGGATATCCAGAACTAAAAAAATATGATCACTTAAAAGGACAACTTGGAGGACCATGGTTTGATCAACAACAAATATTTGAAAAATACACTGCAGCAATACTTGTAACAACAAACTGTGGATTAATACCAAAAGATTCATACAAAGACAGAATATTTACAACTGGAATAGCACAATTACCTGAAACAGAACATATCGATGGATATGACTTTACAGATGTAATTAATAAAGCATTAGCATTACCTGAACTTGAAGAAGAAGAAACCACTACATATACAACAGGGTTTGGGGCAAGTACTGTATTATCATTAGCTGATAAAATAAAAGAATTAGTAACAAATGGAAAAATCAAACAATTCTTTGTAATGGGTGGATGTGATACACCAAATAACAAATGTTCATATTACAGAGATTTCGTACAACAATTACCAGAAGACACAGTAATATTATCTGTAGGTTGTGGAAAATACAGATTTAATGATTTAGATCTTGGAGATATTGAAGGAGTACCAAGAATGATAGATCTTGGTCAATGTAATGATGCAACAGTAGGAGTAGATATTTTAGTAGCATTAACTGATTTATTTGGAATGGAATTAAATGATTTACCAGTAACATTTGTACTAAGCTGGATGGAACAAAAAGCTGTATCAATACTTTGGACTTTACTTTCACTAAACATACAAGGAATTTATTTAGGTCCTATACTTCCAGCATGGGTAAATGATACAATACTTGATGTATTAGTTAAAAACTATGATATAAAATTAATATCAACACCAGAAGAAGATATTAAAGCAATACTTGGATAAATAAAATAAAAAATCAATCATCACTTCTCCTCCATTTTATTCCCTTTTTTTTATTCCCTTTCTTTTTTTTAGTGCGACAAGCAATTGTCTTTAGATTTATATGTCAGTACAATACCTAGTGGTGTTGTTGACCTTGTTATGTGGGTTATTCTCCATTGAAACTGCATTAGAGGTAACTTTGATGTGGGTTGCATGATATGTAAAGCCTAATTGATCTTCTAGCATCCATGGAGACAAGGGCGAGAGAAAGACCAGTATTTTTGGCTAACGTTAAGTGAATGTCTATAAGCATCATGAAAGGTAGCAGTAGGTAGGATGATTAGAAGAGCTACTGTAAGTTGTAAACAGGAAATACAAAATTTAAAAGGATGTATATTTTCATAACCCGTATGTTTACTGGTGTATTGGATGAGCCTAAGCTGGTTGTGTCTGACAGAAGATAAACTTGGTAAGCCCAGTATTTGTCCCACATTATTAATGTGGGTAGGGTGACTGTAAGGAAACCTGATGTTCTTTATTGGGTAAAGGATGTTAAAAAAAGCTAATGCCTTTGTTGTCGATAAGACGATAGGAATATCTATAACTATTAAAGGATATGCTGACCTAGAGGTGTGTAACACGATTGTAAAACGGAAAGTAATGACTAATACAGAAGGATGGTT
>CAYNSJ010000095.1:0-7901 GCA_964399835.1 uncultured Methanobacteriaceae archaeon
ATTTTCTTGTAAAGCTAAAGCTTCCTTAGTCTTCTTCTCTTTTTCAATTTTATTTAATTCAAGTTCAGTTTTATCACCAAATATAAATAAAATTGCTGGTTTAGCATTATAAACAATATAACTACCATCAACATCAAAATAAAACGGAATACCTTTCCTTTCGTTTTTAAAGGTAGTTATATATGAAGATAATTTTCCATCCATTATCTTTTTAACATTATTATTTAATAAATCAATATTATTATCTTCAATAAGCCCACTATAACCAAGTGGTTTACCTATAACATCATCATAACTTTTTAAATCACAGAACTCTAAATATCTTTTATTACATTTAACAAAATGATCATTTTGGTAAATTGCAATTGGTGTAACTTGATTTTCAAATAGCTTTTCTTGCTCAATAGATAAAGTTGAGTAATCTTTTCTATCTTTACCATATATATAAATATTATCTTTTATTTTTATGATTTTTAAAATGTACTTATTATATGCAATATTATTTTCATAGTATTCTCCATACAATTGTAGTGGTTTTCCAGTATTATACACTTCTTTCATTTTTTTAATTAAACCATTTTTATTATTATTGAGAAATACTTCAGATAAATATGCACCTTTAACATCAGCTAAATTAAAGGGGCAACGTTCTATTAATAAATGATTTATGAATGTTATATAGAAATCATCTGAATTTTTATCAGGAGAATAAATAATAGCAGAATAATTTAAACTATTCATAAATTCAATAATTACCTCATCTATCTCGGGGATATTCTTTGTTTTTTTAAGATCATTTAAATTTATATTATTATTAAATCCAAATTTATCTATCTTATCTAAATTTTCATCGAATATAATTGAATACATTTATTAAAACCCCTTTTTGTGATGTTTATGACTTTGTTTTGAAAAATTTATTTTATTTATAATAGTAAATAATAATATTTTTCTTATGAAATTTTTATTTTTTTATTAAAAAAAATTTTATTCTAATATTATATTTTATTATTCTTTATAATTATTTTCTATTATTTTTTTATTACTATGAAGTAATATAACATATTATTTCTACAGATTTTAAATTGTTACATATTCTTTTTTTAAATAGGATTAATACTAATTTAGTTTTAAGTTAATCCTTATATTTTTTATTATTTTTTTATTATATATTCCACTTATACATTTTTTTATTATTCAAAAAATTAATTTTAAAAATAATTAAATAAGAATTAATTATATGTAATAGTCTATTATTAAAATTTCTATTATTTTTAATGATTTAATAAAAAAATAATATTTATCAGTTAAAATGATAGTTATATATTATTTCTAGTTAAATATTAATATTATATTTAAGATTACCTTTTTTGTTAATGAAAGTTTTTTATTAGTATATTAAATTAAAATAGGAATTTTTATGAAAAATTAATTTATTATTTTATGAAAAAAGAAGGATAATGTTGTTATGTTAAAAAGAATATTAAAATAGGATAAACAAAAAGAATAATTATTTATCTATTTTAATTAAAGACCATATATTTTCTATATCTTCTTTTATGGTATCAGTATTATATTCATTATATAAAATAGAAGAATAAAAAGATGTATAAGTAATATTATAAATAAGCCTAGCTATATCTAAGTTTAAGTTTTTAATCTCATTATTTTTAATTCCATCATTTATTATAGTCTTGTATAATGATTTTAATTGTTTATGAAATAAAGTGTTTTTTTTAGCAATGTCATCATAAACAAGTATAACTTCAAATATAAAAATATTAAAATCACGATATGTGTAATTATTTGAGATTTTTTCATCTAATTTTTTAGAATCTGAAGAAACAGGCTTATATTTTAAAGTTAATTCTATAATATAATAAATTCTTTCTTTAGTTGTACCTTTAAAGTTTTCTGCTTTATTTAATTTTTGAAATGCTGGTTTAGTGTAGAATTTATTTACAATATGATATACTAAATCCTCTTTATTTTTAAAATAATAATAAAATGTCCCTGTACTTATTTTAGCTTCCTTCTTAATTTCATCTAATGATACATTAATTAAACCTTTTTTTAAAAATAATAAAAAGGATTCAACAATTATTTTTTCTTTAGTATCCATAGATGAGTGTATGAAAAGAATGATATTTAAATTTATTGATATTGAATTGATAATTAGGATTATTTACAAGTTATTTGAATTTATTTATCTGTTTTTTAAGTATAATTAATTATTTTCTCTTTAAGTAAATATATTGATACTATTTTTTATTTTAATTTATTATTATTCGATTATTCATTTTATAGAATAAATATTCAAGTTATTATAATTCTCATCTACTTAAGTTTAAATACTATTCTTAATAAAATACTAATAAATAATTAATATTTAACTCAATTATAAATTATTAGCAATTATAAATAAATATAAATTGATTTTAACCTTCATACATAAACATGATGTATTATTAATTAAAAAAATATAATAATTTAAAATACTCTTACGATTATATATTATTTGAAAAAAAGTTAAATTTATTTCTTAAAGAAAAGGATACTATTAAAAAATATATAAAATAAACAGTAGAAAAATAAAAATTTTAACAATATGACTTCTTAGAATATTATCAATTAAATCTAATGAATTTTAATTTAAAATTATATATTTGTCAATATGAAGATATAACCCTTGGAAAATCTATATTTTTTATTAAGATTTTTTAAACAAACTAATAACTATATTTATTTAAAAAGATATACAAATAAATAATGAACTGTTAAATAAGTTATAAGGAAGGTTTTATCATGGAAATTATTTTATTAAATGAAGATCAAATTGAAATAGATAAATTTAATTTTGATCCCTTAGAAAGTTATAATCTAAAAAAAATACGTAATATTCCTGAAATTAACGAAAATACTAAAAAATTTATTGAAAATTTAGATTATATGGTATGTGCTTGTTCAACAGTTGAAAAAACAAATGATTTTTATATTTCTTTTTTAAATTCAACATTTTTAAACTTTTTTAATTTTGATTTAAATGAAGTTAAAGGATCTAATATAAGTGAATTAATTTCCCATATTGATAAAAAAGGAACAATACTAAAAAAAATAAGTGATTTATATAATAAAAATGAACAATTGACACTCTATGTAGATTACAAAGATAATCAAATACTTATATATAAGTTTAAAATAAAAATATTCAGATTAGACAATTTTTTATATATAGTAAATCATGATATAACAAAACAAATTGAAAAAGAAGTTAAATTAAAGAAAATATTACATAATTCTATAAGATTAGAAAAAAACTTTGAAAAAATACAAAAAATAAGTAAAACAAGTATGTGTTATTCTGATGATAAAACTAATAAAGTTGTTTGGTTTAGTAAGGGTTACAATATTTTTGAGGATAATCCAAGGAATAATTATGATACTATAGCTAATTATATTATTGATGAAGATAAATGCATATGGAAAGAAAATCAAGATAAATGCACACCTGAAAATCCTGAGGTAATTTTTATCCAACGAGCATCCAAAGATGGTAAAAAAATAAAATATATTAAGAATTTTGTAGCATATGAATTTGATGAAAAGGGTAATAGAAAATGCCATGTTAATTTCTTTCAAGATATAACTGAAACTATTAAAAGAGAAGAAGAATTAAGTAATGCATTAAATAAAAGTTTAGTACTTCAAGATAATTTAAATAGAATACAATCTGTAAGTAAAACAGCCATGGGATATTCAAATGATTCAAAACATTCCACTTGGACTTTAGAAATTTTTGATATGTTAGAAATTAAACCAGACAAAAATAGGATTAATGATAAAAATCTTATTGAAAAATTTGTTGTTGATAAAGATTTAAAAGTTAGAGAAAAAGCCATTAATTCTTTAAATCCAAATAACACTGATGTTGAATTCACACAACAAGTAAAAACAGCAAAAGGAAATAAAAAATATCTTAAAACATTTATACATAGAGATTATGATAGTAAGGGTAACTTAAAAAATGATATAAGTTTTAATCAAGATATTACAAATATAATAGAATATCAACAACAGTTAGAATCTACATTAAATGATAGAGAGATATTATTAAGTGAAGTTCATCATAGAGTAAAAAATAATTTACAAATAATATTAAGTTTAATAAATCTTAATGAAAGTTATGGAGAAGATTCAGGAACTATACTAAAAAATACTCAAGACCGTATATATGCTATGGCGTTAATACATGAAAAAATATATGGATCAAAATCATTATCAAAAGTGAATATGAAAGAATACATAGAATCATTAATAACATCACTACTTGATATGTACAACTCAGAAATTATATTCCATTCAGAAATAGAACCTATCGATCTTAATATGGATTACTCAATTCCAATAGGTTTAATAATAAATGAACTAGTAAATAATACAATCAAATATGCTTTTCCAAATAGTGACAAAGGAAATATCTTCACTAAATTTATGCAAAAAGACAATAAATATGTATTATTATTCAAAGATGATGGTATAGGATTACCTGAGGATATAGATTTAGATAATATTACAACATTGGGATTAATTGTTGTTACAAGTCTTACACTCCAAATAGGTGGGGTAATAACTAAAATGGACTGTGAAGGAACTGGATTTAGAATTGAATTTGAAAAAGAATAGAATAAAATATAATCATTCTGTTCTTATTTATTATTATTTAATAATATAAGAAATTAAATTAAGAATTTGTATAAAATTATATCAGTATAATTCTTTATATAATATTTAATATAATTTTGTTTTGATTTATTAATAAATCTAAAATAAGTAATTTATGAAAATGATATAAAAGCATAAATATTAATCACTACATGTATATTTAATAAATAATATTTCGTTTTTTAATAAAAAAATAAAAAAAATAATAGAACAATATTTAGTTAATATATGTTCTACTATATTTATTTGGTTTTCCTGCATTGTATAAAATAGAACTCCAAGTAGGACTTGAAGAACCCCAATAATTATTTTCTATAGATTTAACTGTTCCACTATTTGAAATTGCACTACCTACAGCAGATGCGACATTATTTACAAAGTTACTGTAAGTTGCAGTTAAATTACCTATATTTGCTATTGCTCCTCCACCATTATTAGTTGCAAGAACTTTATTAGTATTAAATGTTGAATTACCAATAGTTATATTTCCATCTACGAACATTGCTCCACCAGCAGCGGCTGATTTACCTGTTGCATTGTTTCTTATAAATGTTGTTTTGTTTAAGTTTAATGAAGTTCCACTAAAGTATATTGCTCCACCATATGAACCATTACCACTAGCATAATTTTTTGTAAATGTTAAATTATTAAGGGTTAATGTTCCTAATGTATAATCTATAGCTCCACCTAAAGCATTAGTTTTACTTGCTATAAGTTTATTTAAAGTATATTGGGTATTTTCAATATAACTGTATGTGTAGTAATTGTACATTGCTCCTCCAATAGCTGCTTTACTTGTTGCTATATTATTAAGGAATGTTGAGTTATACATCATGAAAAGACAATATTGATTATATAATGCTCCTGCTCCTGCAGTATTAGTACCTTTAGCAATATTTTGAATAAATTTGGTATTAATTACGTAAAGATTTGCATTTAAATTTCCTACTGCTCCACCTATTCCATAATCAGTACCACTAACTGAATTTCCAGTAAATGTATCATTTGTAAATGTTACATTACCATTGACTATTTTTATTGCTCCACCAGTTACGGTTTTACCTACAGCAGAATTATTTACAAAGTTAGATGTTATTAAATTAACATTACCATTATTACTGTAAATAGCTCCACCACCAGTACTATTATATCCAGTTACTTTATTTGAATCAAAGGAAGTACCTATGATTATTGTATTATTACCTATATTTCTTATTGCTCCACCTTCACTATTTGCAGTTGTTACTATATTTTTACTAAATTTACATAATGTTATATTTAATAATCCTGTATTAAATATAGCACCTGCTGATGAAGGACCATTACCTATATTAGATAAGAATACTGTGTTGTAAATATTTAATTTACCATTATTTACTATTGCACCAGCACTATTATTAGAAGTACTTCTACCATTTTGTATAATCATTTTATTAATTACAACAGATACATCTGCATCATTTATAGTAAAAATTGTTTTTCCATTACTTGTTCCATTTATTATTGTACTTAAACCAGAACCTCTAATTTTAACAGATTGATTTATAAGTACATTATTTGTGTTATAAGTACCATTTAATATATTAACTGTTCCAAATAATGCAACATGTGATAATGCATAACTAATGGTTTTAAATGGATGTAATTGATTACCAATATTTGAATCGCTACCTTTTGTACTTACATATACATTACTTAATTTACTTATTGTTAAATTTAAATTACATGTGGATGCATTATATATGTTAGTTCCATAGTATACTGCGGTAATTGTAGCAGTTGTTCCCATTAATGAAATTGAAGGGGTATATGTAACAGATGCAACACCATTATTAACAGTTACAGATTTTATAGGATTATTGTTGATATAAAATTTTATAGTTCCATTATTTACATTGTATCCAGATTCATCTACTAATGTTACAGTTGATGTAACAGCATTACCAACAGTTACAGTCTGTGAATCTCCTTTAACAATTGTATTAAGTTTATTTATTAAAAATACATTTGATTGGGTACTATTTGTATATTGATTATTTGATTGATAATTTGCTGTTATCACTGATTTACCTGCATTTATAAAAGGTACATTGTATGAATAACTTGCTATACCATTTTCTACATTAGCTTGACCTATAATAGTATTATTAAGTTTAAATATCACAGTACCTGTTGTAACTGCTTTATTATTTGAATCTAATAGAGTAGCAGTTATTTTTGCTATTTCTCCAGGTTTTGTATCAATTCTGTTTAAAGTCATTTGAGTATCAAGTTTAGTTATAGTTAATGTTCCTACACCTTTACTTGGGCCATACTTAGTATAGTTTCCATAAGTTATAGTGATAGTCTTTTTTGTAGCATTATCATATGGTATAATATATGTATACTTAGCAAATCCATTAGATACAGTTACGGTTGCTATATTTTTACCATTTAATTTTATTGATGCTTTTCCAGATAATACGGGATTATTATTTTCATCTCTAATAATACCAGTTATTGTAACAGAACTACCAGCTGGGGAAGTTATATTTGTAACTTGAAGTTTAGTACCAAGTTGGGTTAATGTTACATTAGCATTTTGTCTTGACTCTAAATTTTGTTTATTTTGTTTGCTTACCATACTAATTATATATGATTGTTTATTGTAAGATGTTGGAATTGTATAATAAAAGACTGCATGTCCATTATTATCTGTTTTATTATTACCTACAGTTAAACCTCCAAATTTAAAAATTACTGTTGTATTTTCTACAGGTTCATTATATTTATTTACAATTACTGTATCATATATTATAGTGTTACCTGGTTTTGAAGTAATATTTGCTAATGTTGCAGTAGTGGATATTTTATTTAATTTTAATTTAGATGTGGCTATTCCATTAGAATAATAACTGTCTCCAGAATACACTGCTTGTAATTTATAAGTTGTTGCTCTGTATGTGTTTGGTAATTGATAAGTGTAAGTAGCAGTTCCATTGACTAAATCTATTTTATTGGAAATTGTTTTTCCATTTATTTTAAATACAACTTTACCTGTAGCATTATCGGCAATTTTTGCTGTAAATGTTACATTATCTTTTAGAGTAGATGTATAATTATCAAGTTTAATATTAGGTGTTACTTTTGTTGTATTAGTTTTTACTGTTGTAGCTATTTTTTGAGAAGTTACTGTTTTG
>CAYNSJ010000096.1:0-6153 GCA_964399835.1 uncultured Methanobacteriaceae archaeon
TAGTATTAGTTACAGGTGTTCCAGCTGTAGGAGTAACTGTAATTGTAGTAGGCATCGTATAAATAGTTACAATCTTAGTTATTGTATTATTCTTGTATATACTATCAGTATCGTTGTATGTGAATGATAAAGTATGAGTACCAACAGGTTTTAATAATGTACTAAAAGTATTTGTTGTTGCTTTACTTAAATCAACCGTACCAAGTGTGGTATCACCTTCTTTTATAGTAACATTACCTACCTTAATTTCTTTATCAATATTAGTAGTATCAGTATCATTAACAGTTATTTCAAATACTGTATCAGTTACAGGTGTTCCAGCTGTAGTTTCTACATATATTCCTGTAGATGTTTTACCAACACTGAAAGAATAAGATACTGTATTATTTTTGTATTGTATATTTGTATCGTTGTATGTGAATGAAAATTTATAACTACCACTAGGACTTAAAACCGTTCTAAAAGTAGTATCTGTATTACTTAAATCAACCGTAGTAATTAATTTATCACCATTTTTTATAGTAACATTACCTGTATGAATAGGTTGATTATTATTATCAGTAACAACTATATCAAATGTAGTATTAGTTGTTGTTGTTCCAGCTTCAATATTAACATTAGTTGTAGTTGGTATTGTTGTTATTTCTAAATCTGTACTAGTTGTGTTTGTGTTATAATTAGTATTTTCATCATATGTAGCTGTTATTGTATAACTACCTATTTTATTGTAAGATGTAGTCATCATAGCCACATAAGAATCTAATGTAGAATCATAAGTTATATCTACAGTTTGTGTTAGTCCATTGGTGTCTGTAAATGTTACACTACCTGATTTGATTATATAATTAGTTTCAGTATTTTTTACTGAAGATATCAAACTAATCTCTTCATTTACTTTTGGTTCATTTGGATTTACTGTGAGTGTTACTGTTGTATTTAATTTATTAACTGTATTGGTTAATACAACATTAGTATCATATACACTTGAAGTTATTTTTACTATTCCTGCGGTTGTTGGTGTAAATGTTGCAGTTGCTATACCATTTTCTAAGTTAATATTATCGGTTATTGTTCCATTGTCTGTTAAGAATGCTATTGGTACATCTTGTGGTAGTTTAACAGTTTCCTCAGGTGTAAGAGTTCCTATAGTATTACCAGTATAATATCCAGTTAAATTTGATGTTAATGCCACAGGATTATTATATAACCATGTATCAGATGATGAACTCATATTTAGATATAACCATTTGTCTAATTTATCACCATCATAATTTGTTAATCCTAAAGTATTTGGACTACTTTGGTAGTTTGTTATGTTTTGTCCCCACCAATTATAATCAAGAGAATTAACAATACTAGAACTAGATACATATACTTCTATTCCTGCATTATCAGAATTATTTACAAAAATATTATTTTCAGCAGTCATAATACTACTATCAGGAATTGTTATTGCTCCACCATTGCCTGTTGTTACTTTGTTATTTGTGAATATAGAACTTGTAATTGTTATATTCTTATTGTTATATATTGCTCCACCAGAATTTGCTTTGTTATTTGTGAATTTTGAAGAAGAAACAGTTAAATTACCATTATTATATATTGCTCCTCCATTATATCCATCTCCTGCATTATTGTTTATGAATATAGAACCAATTATAGTTGCATTTGCTTGATTAACTAATGCACCACCATCTGATACTGAATTTCCATTAGTAAATGTTAGGTTAGTTATATTTACATCATATCCAGAGTTTATTATCATTATTTGATAATTATTTTCTCCATTTTGTCCAGATAATATGGTTCCTGTTGCAGATTCACCAGTAATATTAATATTGTTTTTTATTGTTATTGTACTTGTTAAGTTATATGTTCCATCTTTTATAAATATAGATTGACCATCAGATATACCACTTAATGCTAATGTTAGTGTTGTAGGTGAATCATATGAGTTACCTGCTCCGCCACCAGTTGTATTTACATACCAATTATAAGTAGTTGTTGGTTCTGCTGTTTTTATACTTGTTTTTAGATTGTTAGTTGTTTGAACTGTATTTGTAGCTTTATTTGTAACTGCTGTATTGATTGTAGTTGTTGGTTCTGAATTTTTTGTACTTGTTTTTACATTGCTAGTTGTTTGAACTGTATTTGTAGCTTTATTTGTTGTTACTGTATTTGGTGTTGTTATTGTAGTTTCTTGATTATTATTTTCTTGTTGGTTTTGTACTGTATTTTCAGTGTTTGTTTGAGTATCTTTAGAATTTATAGTAGTAGTTGTTGTTTTTTCTGTAGTATCAATCTTATTTTTATCAATAGATGATTCTTTTATATCAGTACTCTTTATATCATTATTTGACACAGATGCTGCTGTATTTTCACTAATTGTATTACTGCTTGTTGATGTTGTTGCTATATTATCAGATTGTAAGTTTGTATTTGTGTTTTGTGTATCATTAGTAGCTATTGTGTTGTCAGTTGCACTTATTGCTGTTAATCCAATTAACAATATAAATAATATTGAAAATATAAAAATCATCGATTTATTTATTTGCATATAGTTTTCCTCCATTAAATTTATTTTAATATTATACTGACCAGTTTAAAATGTTTTATTTTACTAAATGGATAGTAATTATAAGAAAATTTCAAAAAAACCATATGTGAATAACTTATAAATAACACCAAAATTGAACACTTGTTCTAGAAAATAGATTCTAGAACGTTTATTCTATTATTAAATCATATATAAACCTTAGATTATCAGTATAATACAAAATTAGATGTGTTTAATCTTATTAATAAATTTTATGGCTAATAATAGAAAATAAAGACATCTAAAAACGTATAAAAAATAAAAAATACAGTTAAAAAAAAGAGATATATACTAGAAAAAATATTAGATTTTATAAAAAAGAATTTAAGATTAAAAAATTAATAGTAAGATAAAATAAAGAACTGATATAAACTTTTAATTTTCAAAATGAAGAATTAATAGAATTTGTAGTCTAGAATAAAGATTCTAGAATGATCATTCTATTAAATTATCATATAAAAACTTTTTCAAATAGAAATATATAAAAAATTAATAGGAATATCAAATTAAGGGATTCACATTATTTTATAAAATAGTAATATTAATTATTTTTTTAGGAGTCTAAATTATTATTACTATATTTTTGTGAATTAGTTAAATTAAGGAGTTCTTATAAAAAAAATAGTTATTAAAAGTATTAAAAAGTTAATACTCTTAAATTAAGTTTAGTTTTTTATGTATATACTAGATCCATATTTTGCATTGTTTCTATAGATTTTATTGTTGTTATTGTTTATTGTTCCATTGGTTATGGCTATTGCTCCACCAGCAGTTGCATTGTTGTAAGCTAGTCTTGAACCAGTAATATTTAATGTTCCTAAGTTGTTGTTTATTGCTCCACCATATTTTGTTGCATTGTTAATGTTTAGTATTGTGTTTTTTATTGTGGTTGTTGTGTTGTAGGTATGTATTGCTCCACCGATTTCTGCTTTAGATCCTTTGATTATTGTGTTGTTGATGTTTAATGTTCCTTTGTAGTTGTAGATTGCTCCACCAGTATGTCTTACTTTATTTGTATAGAATGTTGAATTATCTATTGTTAGGTTTCCATGGTCATTTTGTATTGCTCCACCATAACTTGCTGTGTTATTTTCTAGTATTGTGTTTAGTATTATGTTATTTGCAAAATTTATGTATATTGCTCCGCCTCTTATTGCTGTATTGTTAAATATTTTATTTAAGTATATGGTTATATTTGATTTTTCATTGTTTATTGCTCCACCATCTGCAGTTGCTGTATTGTTATAAATAATGTTATTTTCAATTGTTATTGTTGAGATTAGATTATCTATTGCTCCACCAATATATGCAGTATTATTTGCTAAGATATTATTATTAATTTCAATATTTGTATTTTGATTATTGGATATTGCTCCACCATATCCTTCTGCATTATTGTTAGATAGTATAGTATTTTCTATAATTGCTGTATTGTTAATATTATATATTGCTCCACCAGCTACTGTTGCATTGTTGTATTTAAAAGTACTATTGTTTATGTTTATATTTGTAGCATTTGTATATATTGCTCCTCCACGTGTTGCAGAGTTATTGTTTATAGTAGAATTTATTATTGTGATATTTGTATTAATTGCCCATAATGCTCCACCATTTTTTGTTGTGTAATCTTTTGTTATATTTGTATCATTTCCTGTATATTCAGCTTTATTATTATTTATTGTAATATTTAAAATAGTGATATTAGTATTAGTAATATAAATGGCACCACCATTTAATGCATTGTTATTATTTATTGTACTATTTATTAGATTTATTCTTGAATATTCTGTGTATATTGCTCCACCATATTTAGCTGAATTATTTAAAAAATTTGAATGAATAATATTCAAATAACCTTCATTTACTATTGCTCCTCCAAAATAACTTGCTATATTATCTCTAAAATTACTATTGATAATTATTAAATTAGATTCACTATCTATTGCTCCACCAAAAATTGCAGTATTATTGGTAAGTACTGAATCAATAACAGTTATATTAGCTAGATTATATATTGCTCCACCATAATGTGCAGTATTATTTTGTGATTTTATATTGGTAAGTGTTAAATTTCCATTGTTGTATATTGCTCCACCATAACTATATTCAGTTGTTGCATTGTTATTATTTATTGTACTATTTATTAGTGTTAATGTTCCATTATTGTATATTGCTCCACCATAATTTTCTACAGTGTTATTTTCTAATATGGAATTTGTAATTGTTAAATTTCCATTGTTGTATATTGCTCCACCATAATATCTTACTGTTCCATTTGTAATTGTTATATTGTTTATAGTTACATCAATTCCATTGTTTATTAAAATTATCCTATTATTTTCTCCATTTATTGTAACATTTGTTGTTTGTCCTGTGATTGTGATATTTTGGTTTATATTTAGGTTATAATCTTCTGTTGTGTTGTATATACCTTCTGCTAGTATTATTGTACCATTGTTATTTAAGTGATTTATTGCTTCTTGTATTGTTTTAACTGAATTTGCCCAATTAGCTCCTGTACCACTTGAAGTTGTACTTGCATTAACATAAACAGTATCTAATTTATTACCTATTGAAAGAGTGTATCCATCTATTGTAGCTAATGTTACATCTCCTTCTTTTGTATAAATATCTGATGTAGTATTTTGTCCATTATTTAATGTTTGAGTTGTTACTGTTTTATTTACATAGGTATATGTTACGTTACGATTTGAGAATATTGTATTATCAGGTAATTGTGTTATTTTTCCATTTGTATCCATTACTGAATTTAATGAAACTGTAAGAGTTACTTGTTTATTTAATTCAATAGGTGTTGTATTGGTTAATGTCATTATTACCCAGTTATTTGGTTGATAATTTGTTGAGGAATATGGATTATTTGTTCCCCACCAATTATAATCAATAGACGTTACATTAGTTCCATCTGCTCTTAATTCATATCCTATTTTGTCTGTATTATTTATAAATATATTATAATTTGCAGTTAAATTATTTGATCCAAAAGTTCGTATTGCTCCACCATCACCAGTTATTGCTTTATTATTTATGAAAGTAGAACATGTAACTTTCAATGTACCAGTATTTTCTAAGTATATTGCTCCACCACTAGTATTTGCTGTGTTATTTATAAAACTTGAACTATTAACTGTTATTTCACCACCAAAAACACTACATATTGCTGCACCATGGCTTGCTGTATTATTTATGAAACTGGAATTTGTAACATACATAATATAATAATTATATATTGCTCCACCCCAACTATTTACAGTATTATTTATAAAAGTAGAGCTCTCAATATTCATATAATCACCGCTGTTACATATTGCTCCAGCATTCTCCTCTGCAAAATTACCAGTTAAAGTAGAGTTAACTATGGTTAAATTACCTCTGTTATATATTGCTCCACCAGTATAGCCCGCATAGTTACTAGATAATATTGAATTAGTGAGACTTAAATTACCTCTGTTACATATTGCTCCAGCATTCTCCTCTGCATAATTACCAGTTAAAGTAGAGTTAACTATGGTTAAATTACCTCTGTTATATATTGC
>CAYNSJ010000096.1:6253-7781 GCA_964399835.1 uncultured Methanobacteriaceae archaeon
GTATAGCCCGCATAGTTACTAGATAATATTGAATTAGTGAGACTTAAATTACCTCGGTTATATATTGCTCCACCATATTCAGTTGTGTTTCCTTTTGTTAGTGTTATGTTATTGATAGTGATTGTAGTTGCTTGTGTTATGTTGAATATTTGGTATGTGTTTTGTCCTGAGATTATTGTATTGTTTTGTGATTGACCGGTTATTGTTAAGTTTTTGGATAAAATTATTGTGTTTGTAATGTTGTATGTTCCATCAGATATGTATACGTTTGTTTTTGTGTTTGATTGATTGTTTGCTATTGTAAATCCATTGTTTATATCTGTGTATGGTTGTGACTGTGTACCTATTTGATTAGAACCAGTGTATGATGAGTTTATATATATTGTATCATCATCTGTATATGTTTTAGTAGTTGTTTTTAAATTATTTTCTTGTGTTTGTGTGTTTTGACTAGTCTCTTGAATATTAATTGTGTTTTTTTGTGTGTTTACTGCTTTTTTAGTTACTGTTTGTGTTGGAATTATTGATTTTTGATCAGATTGTTGTGATTGCTTATCTGTGATTTCTTGTACTGTTTTAGTATTTTTATTATTTGAATTTTGATTTACTGAATCTTCTTTTACATTATTATCATTTGCAATTGTCTGAGTTGAATTACTAACAGCAATTGACTGAGTACTAATACTTTGTGTATCATGAGATAAACTTGTACTATTATCAGATGCTGCTGATACAGCTGTAATACCAATTAACAATATGAATAATGTTGCAAATAGAAGAACAGTTCTTCTATCTAAATTCATAAACTTTTCACCTCTATTTTAAAAAATTATCATATTACAATTAGCCCATTAGTTTATTGTATATTAATAAAAACCTTATAAATTCGAACATTTGTTCTAGAACATTCATTCTAGAACGTCTATTCTATTAAATAACACTATAAAAACTTAATAAGACCAATATAATATAATTAATAGTCTAAACCAACTAATTAATAAATATATAGGAAATTTATAAAAAATAATAAATAAAAAAAGTGATAAAAAATTAAAATTTAATAGATAAATAAAAATAAAAGTATCATTAGATTGATACTTTTTGTTTAAATGTTTTAATGTTATTTATTTTTAATGTGGTTGTTGAGTTAGTTCCGTAGTATCCGTTGGTGTCTCCTATTTTTACTGTTATTGTGTAGTTTGTGTTTTTTAGTGTGTTTGGTATTGTTATGTTTGTGTTTATTGTTCCGTTTGTTGTTGTGTATGTTCCTATGCTTTTGCCGTTTAGTTTTACTGCTATTTTATGTGTTCCTACCATTAGGTTACCATTTGTGTCTTTGATTATACCTGTTAATAGTGTGGTGTTGGATCCTCTAGTGGTGGTTGTTGGTTGTAGTGTGATTGTTGTGTTTATTTTTTCTGTTGTTAGTGGTGTGTTTGTTTCTGTTCTAGTGTAGTCATTGTTTGCGTATATTGCTGTTATGTTGTAGGTTTTTGCTGATATTCCGTTTGGTATTGTGTATTCTAGT
>CAYNSJ010000097.1:0-3822 GCA_964399835.1 uncultured Methanobacteriaceae archaeon
CGCATCATCCAGAAGGGTTTTGCCAAAGGAACTCACGCCCAGGTTGGTGAGCGCGTCCCCAGCGTTGGAGGCGTTGGTGCCACCCTTGCCGATGCTCAAGACGCTCCCGGCGGCGAGATCGGTAGCTGTGGCGGAGTTCCCTAGTATGTCCCCAAAGATCTTCCCGGCCGCGTTGCGCCGCACCAGGGCAGAGTTCCTGACCCCGGTTGTGGTGTCGCTGGTGATGGCCGTGGCGAGGTCGGAAAACTGTTCGTCCATGTAGTCGGCACGAATGGTTTTCTGCCCCGCGTTGTACTCCGTGGTGAAGTTGTGGACTGGCGTGAAGTTGCCGTTGTCGTCCCTGGGCATTATGAGTCTCCTTATCGGTTGCGAGTGAAATAGAGAGGCAATGCGTCCTGAGTATTCATGATCGGGATGGCACCAAGAGAAGCCCGCGCGCGAGCCTGCCGCAAGGCATCAATTCCGAATGCCATGCGCGCCACATTGGACGGATTGCGAAGGGCCTGCATGCCGGCCATGGTCAGACCAGCACCAAGGGCCGCCCCAGGACCACCGCCAAGCGCACCGCCGACAGTGGCACCGGCACCAGTTCCAGTCAGGGAACCAAGCCCAACGGGATTCCAGTTTTGTGTTCTGGCAGCTGCCTTTTCCATTATAGGTGTCAGTTCCGACAACTCCCCTAGTCTGCGGTTAAGGCCGGAGACTTCCGGGACATTCTTGGCGATCTCATCCTTGAGCCCACGGGCCAGGGCCTTGCGCGCCTCCTTGTCAGGTCCGGTGAGGTCCCCGTAGGAATCCTCAAGCGCCTTGTAAGTGGCCTGTTTGACTTCCTGGGCGCGTTTCGTGGTCATTGGCTCGCCACCGTAGGTGTCCACGAAATCACCGAGCACGTTGTCAATGGTGGCCTTGGCAGACGTGGGGGCAACGGTATTTCCGTGGACACGACCGGCCTGGTCCGCTGCCTGGTCGAGAATTTTGTCCAGGTTTACGGGTTGCTCGCCATCCCCGATAGCTGCGCGCACCTTATCCGAAAGTTCTCTCTTCAGGTTGGACAGCCTGTCCATGCCCTTCTGAGAGGGGACAATTCTTTCCCGGATACCAGCCTGGAGCGCGGTGGTGCGCTCTTCTGGGGTAAGCGTTGTGGATGGCTTCAAGGCTGCGCCATAGACTCTTTCCGCAAGTTTGGAATTCACGGGAAGACGTTCACCGCCACGCAGGGCAGCGCCAGTTGCCGAAGCCACAGACGGCACAAATCCTCCAGCTAGACCGGAAAGAACTTGCGCCGTTGGTCCACCTCCAGCCTCGGCAGCGAGTTGAGCGGAAGCATTACCGCTGGCACCGGAAAGGCCCTGAAGCATGGGCGCAGCCTGAAGTGATTCCCCAACAGCCCTGGCCACCGGTGAGGCGGCACCACCAAGCGCAGCGCCAGTACCCAGGAACGGCAACGCCGAGGCCCCACCCTCTACAGCGGCAGAAGTCAACCGCTCCTGTCTGTTCTCAGGCTGGGGCAGCCCGAGCGCACGGGGAATCTCTCGCGACGGAGTGAGCACAGAACCAGCACCGAGGGCGTTGGAAATGTAGTTCACGGGATTGGTAATCAGGGCATCGGCCAATCCGGCAACGCCCTTGATAACCGCGCCCGTTCCGATCCCGAGGCCACGGGCCATGCTTTCAGGTGACCAATTCCAATCCCCGCGCTCCTGCGGCTTGGCCTTCTCGCCTCCGCCATAGGTCTTGATGAAGTTGCCGATTTCCTCTTCAGGAACACCAGCCGCCAGCATCGCCTTGACGTTTTCCTGGAGAGTCGCCATTACTTGCCGCCTCCGTACTTCTTGATCAGGGCGGCGGCGGCGCTATCAGCATCCATGTCACCGGCCTTAGCCTGGTTCTGGCCGCCAATACCTTCTCCAACTATGATTTGCCCATCATCGCCGCGCTTCCAGTTGCCTTTTCCATGAACGATGTCCAGGTAGACGCGCTCAAGGCGGTCCAGGTTGTGCATGAACTCCTTTTCAGACTGCGCCTGATCAAGGCTGCCGAGCACAGA
The DNA here is from genome assembly GCA_964399835.1 of uncultured Methanobacteriaceae archaeon. GTDB lineage: Archaea > Methanobacteriota > Methanobacteria > Methanobacteriales > Methanobacteriaceae > Methanosphaera. The sequence continues at coordinate 2,048 of CAYNSJ010000097.1, forward strand.
CTGGAGCAGCTTGTTCTCGTTGTCGGACACCTGGCCGAGCGCACCGCCGGTGGGGCTGGCCGCGCGCATCTGCTGGAGCCTGTCAAAGCCCACGTTGGCGCGAATCGTGTTCAGGGTGGCGTCCAGGTCCTTGGCCGTGCTGCCGGGGATGTTCTTCATGAACGAGCCAAAGCCGGTATTGGGGATCAGGTCATAGTCCATGGCCTGGGCCTTGGCCCTGCCAATGTCCTCCAGGACGATGTTCGCGGAACGCTGCTTCTGCGCTTCCATTTCGTCCTGGTTCCCGGCCTTGTCGGGCTTCACGGACTTGCCGAGCACCCGGTAAAAGCGCCCGGTCTTGTCCCACTGCACAGAGGCCAGCGAACCGTCAGGGAGCCGCCCATCAACCGGGTTCTGCCACTTCACCCCAGCCGGGACGGACACGGGATTCCCGCCAGCGTCATAGGCTTCTGCGGCCGCCTGGGGCGCGGCGGGAGCCTCGGGGGGCTGCTGGCCACCGTCCGGCCCAGGCTCCACGGCAGGCTTCACGGGCTTGAGCCCCACGGGAGCAGCGCCAAGGCCGCTAGCGGGGGCCGCGCCGATGCCCACAGGGGAAGCGCCCGGGCCAGCGCCACGCGGTGAAGCACCGCCGCCACCGGGACCAAAGGTCCCCTTCTTGGTGTTCAGGACCACAACGCGCTGGTTACCGTAGGCGTCCGTTTCGGTCACGGCCTGATACCGGTTGCCGTCCTTGAAATCCTGCAATTCCTCCAGGGTCGGCTTGCGGCCCAGGATGGAAGCGAGGTTGGCCGCGTCCCCGGTCAGGTCGCCGTCGCCCTCGTAGGCCACCTGCGTGGTCCCGTCCGGGTTCACGCGCACCAGCTTGCTGCCGAACTTTTCGTACTTGGGCTGCTGCATGGCCTGATATATCGCCTGATTCGCCGCGATGCTGTTCAGGTAGCCGCCCACGTTGGGGTCGCGCTCGGAATCCGGCAGCGCGTCGTAGGCCTTCTGCCAATCGGCCAGGGAGGACCCGGAGGACATGAGGGAGCGAAGCTGCGTGTTAGCCTTGGCCTCTTCGTTCTGGCGCTTGCGCTCCATGAGCCCCAGGGCCAGCGCACCGCCAATGGACTGCGCAGCCTGTGAAGCACCTTCAAAGGCAGTCTTGGGAGTCGGGCGGGGAGCCATGAGCCCGGAAATGTACTGGCCCATTGCCGGACCAGCGCCCATGACGCGAATGGGTCCATTGATCGCTCGAGGTCTGGAAATGGGCATGGTGTCTCCCGGTTAGAAGCCCGGCCACTTCGCGCCGAGCTGGTTCTGATACATTTCGCCGATGCGGTTGAGGGAAGCGGCAGGATCAGCCCCGGCAGGAGTCGCCCCAGGCTGGCCCTGGGAAAGGCGCTTCTTCAATAGAGCGTCCATGTAGTTCCCGCTCATCTTCCCAGCGGCATTGGAGATGTCCTTGCCGATGTCGTCTCCCTGCGCGGCGGGCATCAATTGCGCCTGACCACCGCCGAGGCTCCCATTGATCGGGATTCCACCCTGCGCCTGCTGCTGTTGCAGCCCCAAGCCACGGAGCATCCCGAGAGTGGCCCGACTCTGCGCCCAAGGGTCATCGTATCCGTACATCGCTTTTCCACCCTTCTCAGGCTTCTAGAAGTTTCCAGTTCGTTTCCTGCCGCACCCTAGAAGAACCGACCCGGGAACCCGTAGGGCATTCCACCGCTCCATCCAATCTGGCCGCCACCACCCTGCATCATCTGCATGAGGCGCATTCTGGCCTGCGGGTCCAT
>CAYNSJ010000097.1:3922-7515 GCA_964399835.1 uncultured Methanobacteriaceae archaeon
GGTGCCCATCGCGTAGGGGTTGTTCATGATGAAAGGCATTTCTTTTACTCCTTTGGGTTAGAGGAACGCGCCCAGGATGGCGGCGCTGCCAAGCGACCCAGCCGTACCGAGCAAAGAACCCCAAATATCGCTGCCGGCCTGAGGCTGATAGTACGGCTGCTGCGCGGCCTGAGCCGTTGCCACAGGGGTGAACGTGGGCATGGAAACCTGCGTCCCGCTGATCAGGGCGGAAAGCTCGTTGAGCGGCAGGCTACGGGCATAGGACTGCTCCTGGATCGCGGCCTGGCGCATCTGCTCCTGCGCCTGCTGTTCGGTAAGGCCGGTGTTGTAGGCCTGGAGCCCTGCGGACTCGTAGGCCTTATTTTTGTACAGGTTGAAGTCGCTCATCGCCTGGTTGTAGGCCTCGGTTCCAGGACGGATGCCCTGGGACGCCAGCTTGCTCTCAAGCTGCTTTTCGGCGTTGCTGAAGCGGTCATCGTACCCATAGGTCAGGTACTTCATGGCCGTTTCCGTGGCCTTGTCCCGGCCTTCGACCTCCGGCACAGCGTTCCAATCAAAGGGGTTGGCCGTGGCGTCGGCCACACGCGAAAGCTGGTCCTCGCCAAGCCCGAGGAGAGACAACTGGATCTTGTCCAGGCCGGTCTGCTTCTGCTGCCCCGTGGGAGACAGCGTAGTGTCAAGACGATAGCGCGGGGCGCGATCGTTGCCGTTCCCAGGTTGTATCTGGGTGTAAACGTAACTCCCGTCCGGCGTGTACTGGTCAACGAAAGACATTTCCGTGTTGTACTGCGCGGTCTTCCGGTTTTCAGCTCCGGTTTCCTGCGCGGAAGGGGTCGAAGGTCCGCTGCTGCTCATGTTTCGCTCCTGCTCAAGCGCTCATCCGCAAGTTCCCGCGTCAGCCCGTACAGCAACGCATCCTCAACCCCATCCCACGCCTTGCTTTGCCGCCCTTCCAAGACAAACCCGAACCGCTCCAGGGCGCGGCTTGCCCTGTCGTTGGAAGCTTTATGCCTGGAAGTGCAGTGGGCCACGCCCAGGAGGTCAAACACGTTCCAGGCCAGGAAGCGGAGCACTTCCATGTTGAGGAAGGCCCCTGTCCCGGCACAGGTCATTTCGATGTTGCCGCGGTTCGGCTGCATGCCGCTGAACACGAAGCCGCCGATGATCTTGCCGCGCCGGGCGAACCCATATGCCTGGTAGCCGCCGATGCGGCGCTCAATGCCGCACCGCGCGTCAACCCAGGCCGCGACTTCCACGGGGGAGTCGGCCACAAGGTCCAAGTGTCCGACTTTCTGCGTCATATCGTGTTGCTCATCTGGAATTGAACGTCCGAACCGGCATAGAGGACTTCCGAAGATGCCGGGACAAGCTGCACCGCGGCGCTGACGCTGTAGCCAATGGCCGCCACGTTGGCCCACCGGCTGCGGGTCTTGAAAACGCCGCCGTCAGAGCCGCCCCATTCCGCGGCGTACCATTCCGAGGCGTCCCACTCGGCTAGGTTGGGCATGGACATGTCCCCGGAAAGGACAATCTGGGTCGTCACGCCGCGCGGGTTGTTGTCCACGGAAAGCCCGATGGAAAGCTGCGGGTTGGCCGTGCTGGCGACATAGGGGCGCATGAGCGTATAGCGCTTCTTGGACCCCTTGCCCCCGGCGAAAACAAAGGCCTGCTGCACAAGGGCGATGATGTTCGTGTCCGTGAAGGTCCATTCCGAGTAGTCGCCGTTGGGCGTGGCAACCGTGTCGAACCATGCCGTGGTGTCCAGGCGCTGCACCACGTCCGAGAGCCCGGCCAGGATGTCCCCGCCCGTCTCCAGGAGGCACCGCACGGTGTCCCACCCCTCGATGACGCCCCAGGCGCTCGTTTTCGGGTTATAGACGAACTGCTGAAACCCAATCCCCGTGGGGACGTTGATCAGCAGGAGGCCCCTGCGGTGGTAAATGCAGGCCTGCCACCCGAAATAGTCGGCGTACTTCCGGGTCAGTGCGGCCCAGGTGGGCTGAATCTTCTCCGTGGCGGCCTTGGACAGCCCGGCCAGTTCGTTGGAGAGCATGGAGGCCACACCGGCCACGCCCTGCTCGGTCAGGATGATCAGGTCCCCGCCGTATTTGACCATCGAGCGCTTGCTCATCGGCTTGGCGAACTGGAAGCGCCCAACCATGGCCCAGGTGTCCGCGCTGGATGGGTCGCGCCCCTTGAAACTGACCGCCTCGCCCTCGCTGGTGACGGCAATGAAGTAGTCATCCGGGCCATACCCGCCGTCCACGGTGACGTTGCCCACCATGATGACCTCGCCGCCGCGCTCCAGGTAGGCACCCAGCGGGATGGGGTGCGCCACGCCCTGCACGGCGTCCAGGTCCAAGTAGTAGATGGTCAGGCTGCCCGGGACGCACAGGAACAGGCGGTTCTGATAGACGCAGACGTTGTGGGGGTGCCAGGTCACCGGGTTGGTGTCGGCATCCGTCAGCGCGGCCTGGGTCCAATCCGTCCCGTCGAAGTAGTAGGGGGCATCGGCGCCATTGCAGCACCAGAGGAACGTCCCGCCGTTGTTGCTGATGTTGACCCACTGGAACTGCGGAGAAACCAGGCCCCCGACAACCTCCACCGGGGCGGTCACGGTGCTTTCCACGATGGAATAGATGGAGGTCCCGGCGCAGGCGAAAAGCTGCTCCGTGGTGCCGTCCATGTAGGCCATGAGCGTGTCCACGTCCCCAATCTGGCCGATGGTGTAGGGAGTACTTCCGCCGCGAACCATCAAGCCGTTTTCCATCGGGAAATAGTTGCTCATGCTGACCGCGTACTTCTGGTCCATGGTTCCGTGCGCGTCCACGGTGTTCAAGCCACCTACGGGCGCGGGGATGAACACGGAGCCACCACGGCGCTGCGCGGCGTTCTTGGCAAAGGTCAGGTTGCGGCGGACAGGCATTATTTATCTTCTCCAGACTGTTTTCCTAAAAACACAGGCGAAGAATACAGGATGCGCGGATCGTTCGGGTCGAATGTGCCGCGGTTGAAGACGGACTTGATCTGCTCCGGTTGGAAAGCCAAGTACGCTGTGCTGCCAGATTCCTTGATCACAAGGCCGTCGTACCCGTGATCTTCGAGTCGCCATTTAAGCGCATCGTGCTTGACCTGGTCGTACACGGGAACAGAAGACGGTTTGAACTCAATCCCCGAAAGATCGATGTCTAGCTTGTCCCGCAGGTAGTCCCTAAGGCGCAGGCCGCCGACTCCTCCGTCCCCAAAATGCGTCAAGTCCAGTGGCTTTTTCATCGATAAGTAGCTCGGATACACGCCACCCGTGTTTCCGGCAAATCGGTTGGCATAGTCTTGGTCGGGGGTGAAGTACACGTAGCCCCCCTGGCCGCGCATGAACTGCGTGAAGCCTGGGCGGCCCGTCCCGTGGTACACCACCAGCGGCTTGCCTTCGGCGTCCACCACCTTGCTGTCTCCGAACCACTTCTTGAAGTACGGCGACTCCGTGCCCTTTTCTTTCCAAAGGCGAGCAGCCTCTTCAATATCCTTACCGGACTTCTCCCCGACCATGCTTCCAAGGCTTCCAGCGGGCCTCCCAGGAACAGCACTATTGATAA
>CAYNSJ010000098.1:0-6969 GCA_964399835.1 uncultured Methanobacteriaceae archaeon
TTTCTGCATCAACTTCATAGTCTTGATTTAAGTTGATTAAACTTAGTAATATTTGAAGATTATTTTTTACTCTATGATGTACTTCTTTAAGTAATATCTTATTATTTGCTAATGCTTTTTCTAGTTGATCTTGATGTATTTTTTCTGTAGTTATATCTTGATTAAATCCTATTCGTTTAATAAATTTATCCTTTTCATCATAATCATAATGAACAACACTTCTAATGTATTTAATATTTCCTTTTCCTGTTTTAACTTGTTGTGTAAATGTAATATCAGGATTAGATGGTGAAATATTAGATAATGCTTTCCTCCTACTAATTAAATCATCCGCAACTACAAAGTCTTCAATTAAGTTATGTTTATTATTTTCATATTTTTTTGGATCTATTTCTAATATATTAAATACTTCAGGAGTCCATGAAACAGTTGTTAAATCATAAGAGTAACTTATACATGTTTTACTAGCATTTTGTATTCTTTCTAAGTTATCATTAAGTTCAATAGTTTCTTGTAACGCTTTTTCTAACTTTATTCTTCTAGTTTCTTCTTCAGTTACATCTTGATTAAAACAGACTCTTTTTAAGAATTTACCATCCTTATCATAATCATAATGAGAAACACTCTTAATATACTTAACATTACCTTTTCCTGTTCTAATTTTTTTAATAACATTAATATCGGGATTTGCTGGTGATACTTTTGAGAACGCTTCTTTTCTTTTTTGTTTATCCTCTTTGAATATAAAATCATCAATTATACCAATATTCAAATGTTTATAATATTTTGGATTAAGTTCTAATACAGTATACATCTCAGGAGTTGCAAAAATATTTTCTAAATCATAAGAATAAGTTATAAATGTTTTACTAGCATTTTGTATTCTTTCCAAGTTATCATTGAGTTCACTAGTTTCTTCCAGTGATTTTTCTAACTTTATTCTTCTAGTTTCTTCTTCAGTTATATCTTGGTTAAAACCTATTCGTTTAATATATTGACCATTTTCATCATAATCATAATGAACAACACTTCTAATGTATTTAATATTTCCTTTTCCTGTTTTAACTCTTTGAGTAAATGTAACATCGGGATTAGATGGTGAAATCTTAGATAATGCTTCTTTTCTAATTTTTAAATCTTCATCAAGTATAAACTCGTCAATTATATCATATTTTTTATTAACGTAGTCATCAGATTCAATTTCTAATATATTAAATACCTCAGGAGTCCATGAAACATTTTCAAAATCATACGAATAACTCATAAATGTTTTACTAGCATTTTGTATTCTTTCCAAGTTATCATTAAGTTCATTAGTTTCTTTTAATGCTTTTTCTAACTGCATTCTTTGAGTTTCTTCTTCTGTTACGTCTTGATCAAAACCAACACGATTAATTAAATTATCATACTCATCATAATTGTAATGTACAGTACTTTTAATGTATTTAATATTTCCTTTTCCTGTTTTAACTCTTTGAGTAAATGTAACATCAGGATTAGATGGTGATAATTCTTCTAAACATTTTCTTCTATAATTTAAATCTTCTTCTATTACAAATTTATCCATTATATTATTTTTATTACTATAATCATCTGGTTCAATTTCTAATATATTACAAATTTCAGGAGTCCATAAAATATCTGTTAGATTTGTTGAATAACCTAATGATGTTTTATTAACCTTTTCTATTCTATATAAATTTTGTTTAAGTCTAAATGCTTCTTTTATTGCTTCTTCAAGTTCATCAGATTTATCAACAAGATCTGTTATATCTTGAAGTATACTAATATAAAATATTTTATTTCCATTTTCATCAAAGTGATATTTTCTGAAATTTTTGATATATATTATTTTGTTTGCTAGATTAACTCGAGTAATAAAAGTTATTTCAGGATTTTTAGGAGTACATCTTGATTCTTCAATTTCTGAAAATATTTGATCATCTTTTACTATATACTGTCTCATGTCACCTTTATATTCTGAAGGATCTATACCAAAGATATTATATCCCTTATTATACCATTGATAATCATTTTTTTCAAAGCCATAGTAAAATATAGTGGTTTTACTTATTTTTTGTAGTCTATTTAATGTATCTTCTAGACTTGTATTAGTGAATCTTTGCATGATATTTATGAAATTATTTTCAGATTGGTTGTTTTGTTTTTTATTTATAATTTCATTAGTTTTTTCTTTGGAAATAGTAACTGATTCAGTTTGAGATAATTTATCTGTTGTATATAAAGAGTTATAATCTGTTTCATCTTTTCCTAAAATATGTAAAAACTTATCCGTTTTATTAATAGTGATTTCATATCTTCTTCTAAGGGTATCATATGTTTTATCATTGTATTCAAAATATAATTTTTGCTGTTTATTTGTAACATATACTTCTTTCATCTTTTTTAATAAGATATTTTCTTTATCTGAATTAAAAAATAGATCAGATAATGTTACACCAGTAAGATCTTTGTTATTTAACTGGAGAATATTTATACTTTGATTATTTAAAAAAGAAAGATAAAAGTCATTTTTGTCTTCTGTAGGATAACAAACTAATATTAAATAATTCATACTATTTAATAATTTTTTGTTATTTTCATCGATGCTCATTATATGTTCTATTTTTTCCAATCTAGACCTTTTTAAGTATAATAATGAATCATTTGTACTAATTTCTATATTATTCTCATCTAATATAATGTATTTCATCTAATCACCACAGAACGAATGATAAACTAATTAAAACCACTATTAAATTAATATAATTATCAGTTATACTATGATATATTTTTTATTCATATTAAATATATTATTAATTAAAAAATAGATTCCTATTTTAAAAGGGACTTTTAATAAAAAAAAGTATAACAATTAATAAATTTTTTTTCTTAAATATATGAAATTAGTATTTTTATATTCTTTTTTTAAATTTTAATTATCACTTATAAAGAGAGTAATCTATAAATAAAAGAAAAATGATATTATTATATATATTTAAATAAATATTATAAATTATATATATATACAAAATTAAATTTTTAAGTTATTATAATAATCAAAATAAATAATTAAAAACTATTAAAACATTATACAAAAGGTGAATTTAATGACAGAAAATGAAATATTATTTGGAAAAGGCAAAATTAACCCATTCAGTGAATATTTTACTGGAGATAGCTATTTAAATATGCTTACAACCGATGGTGTAATTATAGGAAATGTAACATTTGAACCTGGATGTAGAAATAATTGGCATATACATCATGCATCTAAAGGTGGAGGTCAAATATTACTTGCTACAAAAGGTACTGGTTGGTATCAAGAAGAGGGTAAAGAAGCTCAAAAACTAACACCAGGATCTGTTGTTGTTATACCAGCAAATGTAAAACATTGGCATGGAGCTGCAAAAGATAGTGAATTCACTCATCTTGCTATAGAAGTACCTGGTGAAGATACATCAAATGAATGGTTAGAAGTTGTATCAAATGATGAGTATAATAAATTAGAATAAAGTCTCTAATTTTTTACTTTATTTTTTTTTAGTGCGACAAGCAATTGTCTTTAGATTTATATGTCAGTACAATACCTAGTGGTGTTGTTGACCTTGTTATGTGGGTTATTCTCCATTGAAACTGCATTAGAGGTAACTTTGATGTGGGTTGCATGATATGTAAAGCCTAATTGATCTTCTAGCATCCATGGAGACAAGGGCGAGAGAAAGACCAGTATTCTTGGCTAACGTTAAGTGAATGTCTATAAGCATCATGAATGAAAGCAGTAAGTAGGATGATTAGAAGAACTACTGTAAGTTGTAAACAGGAAATACAAAATGAAAAATGATGTATATTCTTATAATGCTGAAGACAAACAATATTTCCTTAAACAATATAATAAAAGGATATGTACTCCTGTAATTTAATAAAACTAGTCTCAGATAACTAATATGCTTGAGCCAAATGTTATGAAAGTGACACGTTCGGCTCTGAGAATAGAAAGGAGAAGTAATTCTCTAGACTTATTCGACAATTATATACCAATTACATTTAAAATTATGATTTCAAATTATTGATCGAAATAGTTAATATAAATATTATATATGATTCTACTTAGAAAAAATATATATTTAAAATTTAAAAACTTTAATAAAATATCAATAAAAAAGCAAAATTGTTTAATTAATGCTGATTTTTTATGTTTTAGACAAAATAGATACAAAAAATCTTTAATATCCCAAATAAACATATTAATGTAATTGAAGCACTCATACTGTATTACTGTGAAAATAAAAAGAATATATACCTTTTTTTTATATAATTTTGCATATGAAAAATCATGAAATGTTATAAAAAGATCAGAGTAAATTCAATTTCTATTCTTCTTTAAATTCTATTTTATATCCTGTTCCTTCACAATTTAATATTGTTATATTTCCTTCAATCTGCATTACTAAGTTTTGTACCACCATTAGCCCTAGTGTTGATAAGTTGTTTAGATCAAAGTTTTTAGGTAAACCTATACCATCATCTTGTATTATTAGTGTGTAATGGTCTTTTTCTTTTTTAAAATTAATGTATAAATTACCTTCTTTTTGATTTGGAAATGCATATTTTATTGTGTTTATTACTAGTTCATTTACTATTAATCCTAAAGGGATTGATGTATTCATTTCTAAGTTTATTGGCTTTAAATTTGAGTGAAATTGAATGTTAGATAGATATGTATCTAGTAGTGAGTTTACTAATTCTTCAATGTAGTCTTTCATGTTTACATCAGATAGCGATGTTGAACTGTATATTTTTTCATGTATCAATGCCATTGCATATATTCTAGTTTCTGTGTCATCTAATATTTTTTCATTGTCTCGTCCATAGTTTTTGTTTAGGTTTATTAAACTTAGTATTATTTGTAAGTTGTTTTTTACTCTGTGATGTACTTCTGTTAGTAACATTTCTTTGTCTTTTAGTGTTTTTTCTAGTTGTTTTTGGTATGTTAATTCATTTGTAACATCTTGATAAAATGATACTACATCTCTACGGTTTTCATTTATATAATAATCTGTTATATAACTTTTAAGATATATTATATTTCCTTTTGCTGTTTTTATTCTTATCGTGAAGTCAACATGTTTATTTTCAGGGGTTCGTTTTTTATATGCTTCTTCTAATATATGTCTATCTTCATCTAATACTATATCCCATAAAATATCTCTTTTTGAATCTTCTTCTAATGGATCTCGTTCTAGCATTCTATACAAGTTATCTGAACGAACATAATTACCATCTATAACATATGCTGAGCATGTTTTACTTATTGTTTCTATGGTATCCATGTATTCTTGTAAAAGTAATGCTTGTTTAGATTTCTCATTTAATTGTCGTTTTCTTAGTTCTTCTTTAAGATTATCATAAAGAATAAGTGATATTGCAGGTTTACCCTCATGTAGTACATAGTTACCTGTTAGATTAATAAAATGTGTAAGTTTTCCGTTTTTATTGATTTCTATTGGAGGAAGTGAATAGGAATACTTTTTCCCATCAATAATATTATTGAAGTTTTCTTTTATTTGTTTGATAGATTCTTCATTTAATCCATAAAAATTTAATTTTTGACCTATAATTTCTTGTTTACTGTTTAAGTTAAATATTTTTAAGTATTGTTTGTTTACTTTAACAAATTTATTATTTTGGATAACTGCCATTGCATTACTATCATTTTCAAATAGGTTTTCTTGTTCTTTAGATAATGTAATGTAATCTGTTTCATCCCTACCTAGCATGTATAAATGGTCATCAATTTTCGTAAATTTTACATTTAATCTTTTATGAAAAATATCTTCATTATAATATTCAAAATAGAGTGTTTCTGGTTGATTTGTATCTTGAACTCTTTTCATTATTTCTAAAAATAGAGGATCATCTGTATATAATGAGAATAGATCTTTTGCAGATACCCCTATAACATCATCTAATTTATAATATAATAAATCTAAAGTTGAATTAGTCATAAAACTAATATGAAAATCATTATTCTCGTTTATTAATGAAAATACAGCTACACTATAATAATCTAATGTATTTAAAAGTTTTTTAGTTCTTTCATCAAGATGATGTATATTATCAACCTTTTTTAAATGATATGATGCCTTAGCCCTCCTTAAATTCACTTTAAGAAGTATATTTTGATTTTCATCTAAAATAACCATTTCCATACGTTTTCACCTTATAACTGTTATAAGAACAATAAGAACGTTCTATATATAAATATACACATTTCATTAATAAATAGTTAATGAATTGAGTTTAAAGTAAATTAAAGGTATTTTAATATATAAAAGAAGTAATGATAGTTATTCCAGTGCCAAAACATAATTTATAATATTTAAATATATACTTATTCATTTATTTCGTTATTACTTCTTAAATAATTTTTTTAATTAAATATATATATAAAATAACGATTATTACTAAGAGAATAATAAAGCTATAAATTATTATAAATTATAGTTATAATCTTTTTTTAGTTTTTTATTAATTTTATGGATTTTTATTAGATAATAGATTCTTTAAATAGATTTATATATAAATATTATTCATTTACAGAAATCTAATTATAATGATACTAATAAATGGTAGTAAGTATATCTAAAGTTAAAATTTCAATTTAATTATCTAATTTTAATAGTTATGTTTTTTTTAAATGGTATACCCTAATAAATTTTAAGTATTATTTGAAAAAAAAGTAATCATAGTATTTAATATTTCTGAGAGTTCCAATTTATAACAAAATATTAAATATAGTCCATTATATGTTTTTTTTAAGAAAAGATAATAATAGTAAGTTTCTTTCTATTCTTTAAAGTGCGACAAGCAATTGTCTTTAGATTAATATGTCAGTACAATACCAAGTGGTATTGTTGACCTTGTTATGTGGGTTATTCTCCATTGAAACTGCATTAGAGGTAACTT
>CAYNSJ010000099.1:0-6884 GCA_964399835.1 uncultured Methanobacteriaceae archaeon
GGTAATGTTACTATAAAAGATGGTAATACCTTACTTGATACAATTGATTTAAGTAGAACAAATACTTTTAGTACAATTTTAAGTCCTAGTGGTAGTCATACTTTATCATTCACATACAACGATACAAATATACAATACAAAAATAACACAATTACTAGTGATGTAAATGTTGGTACAACACCTACTACAATTACAGTTACTCCTACAGCTGGAACACCTGTAACTAATACTACATTTGATATAAGTGTTACTGATAAGGATGGTAATAAAGTTAGTACTGGTAATGTTACTGTAAGAAATGGTGGTAATGTAATTGGTACGGTTGATTTAAGTAAAGTAAATACATTTAGTACATTATTAACACCTGTTGGTAGTTATACTTTATCATTCACATATAATGATACAAATATGATATACAAAAACAATTCAATAAGTAATACAATAAGTATTGATACAATGCCTACTACAATTGCAGTTAGTGCTACACCTGGAACAATTATAACTAATACAACATTTAGAGTAGTTATAAAAGACAGTAATGGTAATGATGTTAATACTGGTAATGTTACTGTAAGAAATGGTAATACAGTACTTGATACAATTGATTTAAGTAAAACAAATACATTTAATACATTATTAACACCTGTTGGAACTTATACTTTATCATTCACATACAACGATACAAATATACAATACAAAAATAATACAATGACAAATACAGTAACTATTAGTACTATGGATACATTGATGAAAATAACAACTACTTTAGGAACAGCTACAACTGATACTACATTTAAGATAAATGTTACTGATACTAATGATAAAACAGTTACTATGGGTAATGTTACTATACGTAATGGTGATACAGTATTAGGCATAGTTGATTTAAATAAAACAGATACATTTAGTACACTTTTAACTCCAAGTGATACATATTCATTATCATTCACATACAATGACACAAATAATATGTACACAAATAGTACAAAAACAAATGTTATAACTGTTGGTACTATGGATACAATTATAAAAGTAACAACCATTCCAGGAACAGCTACAACTGATACTACATTTAAGATAAATGTTACTGATACTAATGATAAAACAGTTACTATGGGTAATGTTACTATACGTAATGGTGATACAGTATTAGGCATAGTTGATTTAAATAAAACAGATACATTTAGTACACTTTTAACTCCAAGTGATACATACACATTATCATTTACATACAATGATACAAATGATCTATACACAAATAGTACAAAAACAAATATTATAACTATTGATACTACTGATACAATAATAAAAGTTATTACATCACCTGGAACAGCTAAAAATGACACAGTATTTAAAATAAATGTTACTGATACTAATGATAAAACAATTACTAAGGGTAATGTTACTATACGTAATGGTGATACAGTATTAGGTATAATAGATTTAAATAAAACTGACACATTTAGTACACTTTTAACTCCAAGTGATATTTATACATTAACATTCACATACAATGACACAAATAATATTTACAAAAACAACACAAAAAAAGAAACAATAACTATTGATAAAACTGGTACAGTATTAGTTGTAAATCCAATAATGGGAACAGTAGGAAATACTATAACATTACAAGCTAATATAACAGATCAATATGGAAATAGTGTAACTGGTGGAAAAGTAGTATTTAAAATCAATGGAAACACAATAAAAGACATAGATGGTAATGTAATATATGCTAATGTAACAAATGGAATAGCAACAATAGAATATATTATACCATATACTTTAGCAAAAGAAAACTTAACAATACAAGCAGTATACAGTGGAACTACAAATGTTTATAATCCATCAAGAAATACTAATATAATAAATGTAACAAAAAGAACAGCAGATATCAATTTAACAATTAGTAAAAACCCAGTAAAAGCAACTGATATAGTAACATTCATGACAACAATAAAAGATTTCAATGGAACAAAACTAAATAACGGACAAGTAGTGTTTAAATTCAATGGAATAACAATTAAAGATACTATGGGTAATCCAATATTAGTAAATGTAACTAATGGAATAGCAATAATGAACTATACAATACCAAATGGAATATCTGCAAAAACTTATAATATAACAGCAGTATATGCCAACAATGATTATAACAGAGTTGAAACAGTAGCACCACTCACAGTTCAGAAAATAGCATCCACAATAACACTTAATCCAACAACTACATACAGATATTCTAATAGTACATTAATAACAGGAATAATTAAAGATATTAATGGAAATTTAATGACAGGAACACATAAAATATCAGTAAAACTCAATGGAAAAAGTATAGGAACATACACAGTAACAGAAGGTATCATAAATACAAATATAACAATACCAGACACACTAAAAAACACAAACTACCAAATAGCAGTAAAAATAGGAGATAACAATGGATATTATGGATCAAATGCAACAACAGTACTCACAATAAATAATCTTAACAATATTAAACAAAAAGTATCAATTTAATGATACTTTTTTATATTTTTTTTAAACTAATTATTTTTTATTTATTTTTCTTTTTATTTTAATATTAAATTTTCAGTCTTGAATCCTTTTTTAGAATTTTTTGCAGAGGTTTATTGGTTCTTTTGACTTCTTTTATAATTGTTCTTATTTTTTTAAGATTTATTAAATATCTTTTTTTATAATTTTTAGCCATAATATATATTAATAAGATCTATTAGATCTATTATTATATTATATTGGTTTAATAAAGGTTATTTATGGAGTTATAATAGAACAAACGTTTTAGAATGTTTATTTTAGAACCAGTGTTCAATTTTATTTATTATTTAAAAAATAAATTAATTTTTATAACTTTAACTTTTTATTATATAAATATCCTTCCTTAGTATGATAAATATCATATTAAACATCCAGTATAGTATAAAAATAATTTTATGGGGGAAAAGCAGTATGCAAACTAAAAAGTTAATGATTCTTACATTTTCAATATTTTTTATTTATTAGTATTGATTGTTATTTGTTTGTTTATTTTTGTTAATGGCTTGTTTTTGTAATGTTTTATTTTTTAAATTTTCCATATATTTATTAATCACTTGTTTTAGACTATTAATTATATTATATTGGTCTTATAAAGTCTTTATAGTCTTATTTAATAGAATAAACGTTCTAGAATGAATATTCTAGAACAAGTGTTCTATATTATGAAGTTTTTATTTTATTAAAAAATAATAAGTTAATGGGGCTAATTATAATATATTAATTTTTTAAAATAGAGGTGAAAAGTTTATGAATTTAGATAGAAGAACTGTTCTTCTATTTGCAACATTATTCATATTGTTAATTGGTATTACAGCTGTATCAGCAGCATCTGATAATAGTACAAGTTTATCTCATGATACACAAAGTATTAGTACTCAGTCAATTGCTGTTAGTAATTCAACTCAGACAATTGCAAATGATAATAATGTAAAAGAAGATTCAGTAAATCAAAATTCAAATAATAAAAATACTAAAACAGTACAAGAAATCACAGATAAACAATCACAACAATCAGATCAAAAATCAATAACACCAACACAAACAGTAACTAAAAACGCAGTAAACACACAAAAAAACACAAATAATATCCAAAAAACTAGTCAAAACACACAAACACAAGAAAATAATATAAAAACAACTACTAAAACATACACAGATGATGATACAATATACATAAACTCATCATACACAGGTTCAAATCAAACAGGTACACAATCACAACCATACACAGATATAAACAATGGATTTACAATAGCAAACAATCAATCAAACACAAAAACAAATGTATACATATCTGATGGAACATACAACATCACAAACACAATAAATCTATCCAAAAACTTAACAATAACAGGTCAATCACAAAAATATACAATAATATCAGGACAAAACACATACCAAATATTCAATATAACACAAGCAACTACAATCACTATCAACAGCATAACACTAACAAAAGGAAATGCAACTGTATATGGTGGTGCAATATATAATAGAGGTAATTTAAGTCTCTTTAATTCAGTATTATCTGATAATTATGCATATCGTGCTGGTGGAGCATTATTAAATAATCAATCCACATATAATATTGAAAATTGTACATTTACAAATAACACTGCTTTCAATAATGGTGCAGATTCATTTGGTGGAGCAATAGTATGTACTAATTCAACAGGAATGATATATAATTCCTTGTTTGTTGATAATTCAGCTTCTTGTGGTGGAGCAATAGAAAATCAATTTGGTAATATAACAATATCAAATAGTACACTTATAAATAATGAAGCTGAATATGGTGGTGCAGTTTATAATTTAGAAAATATAACTATTGTTGATTCAGTATTATCAAATAATAAAGCTACTGAATATGGTGGAGCAATTCGTAATGAAGGTAATTTAACTTTAAAAAATAATATATTACAAAATAACACTGCAAAAGTAGCTGGTGGAGCAATTTATAATTATTTAGCTAGTTATAATATTGATAATTGTACTTTTACTGATAATGTAGCTTTTAATAATGATACTTCTTGGGGTGGAGCAATAATTAATCATGAATCTCTAGGGTTAATATTTAATTCCTTATTTGTTAATAATTCAGCTATTATTAGTGGAGCAATAGAAAATACGAAATCTGAATGTACTATTTATAATTGTAATTTCACTAGTAATTCCGTTTTTAGAAATATTACTCCTGAACAAGGTGGAGCTGTACGTTATATTAATTCAACAGGATTAGTACTTAACTCATTATTTTATAATAATAATGCTTTTGATAGTGCTGGAGCAATAAATATTGGTTATAGTAATAATACTATGGTTGATAATTGTACTTTTATAAATAATAAAGTAAATGATACTAGAATAAATAATACGTCAACTATGGCTGGTGGAGCAGTAGTTATTCTTACTAGTAATGCTTCTATTACAAATTCATTCTTTAAAAATAATTCAGCATCTTATGGTGGAGTAATATATACAGAAGAATCAAATGCAACAATACTAAATAATAATATAATAAATAACATTGCAATATATGGTGGTGCACTATACAACAATGTATCTAATGTAGAAGTCACAAATAATACAATAAACAGCAACAATGCTACTAATGGTGGAGCAATCTATAATATAGATTCTAATGTAATTATCTCCGAAAATAAGATAAATAACAACATAGCAAATTATACAGATACAAAAGATGAAAATAATAATGTTATAGGCAATGGTGGAGCAATCTACAACACCAATTCATCAATAATATTAAAAAATAACACAATAACAAACAATACTGCTGATAAATATGGTGGAGCAATATACAACAATAATACAGTAAATATTTTAATTAAGAATAATACCTTAATTTACAATACTGCTTTATGGAGTGGTGGAGCAATAACCAATGATGAAGTAGTAACTGCTAATATTACAGATAATAACATATCCAATAACATAGCAGAAGATTGGGGTGGAGCAATATTTAATATATATTTAACAAATACAACAATAACAAACAATATAATCAATAATAACATAGTAACAGATGGTAATGGTGGAGCAATAAGAAACGATGAAAACATGACACTCATCAACAATACCATTAACAATAACACTGCTAAAAGTGGATCAGCAATACTAAACTATGGAACTACAGTAAATATTCTTAATAATACGATAAATTACAACAATGGAAGAGCAATACGTAATTCTATGTATGCTACGATGAATCTTACAAATAATACAATAAGTTACAACAATGGTGGAGCAATAAGTAATACTTTCTATGCTAGAATAAATATAATAAATAATACAATAACAAATAACAATGCAACAATTGGTGGAGCAGTACAATCATCACTTGGCAGTAAAGTCAATATAACAAATACTATCTTTATCAATAATACAGCAACAGATTATGGTGGAGCAATATCTGCTAATAATACAAAAATTAATATAACCGATTCCACTTTCATAAATAACAATGCAACAATAGGTGGAGCCATAAGTAATATAAATTCAAATATGTTATTAAGCAATAATATATTCTCAAATAATAGTGCAATAAATTATGGTGGAGCAATAGCTAACTTATTTAATTCAACATTATTTATAAATGGAACTAGTATGATAAATAGTACTGCTTTACGGGGAGTAGCTATATATAGTAATTCTAGTCTTTTAAATGTTAGTGATTCACTATTTATGGATAATACTGCTAGTAATTCTAATGGAACAATTACTCGTGGTGGAGCTATATATATTCGAAATTCAAATGGAATAATCTATAATTCTAGTTTCCTTAATAATCATGTTTTATATTCTAGTGGAGCAGTAGAAGTTCAATATAGTAATTATACTATTGATTCATCTCAATTTATGAATAATAGTGCAATAAATAAGGTTAATAATAATGTTACATTTGGTGGAGCAATTATCTCATATTATAGTAACTTAAATATTACAAACAATTACATATTTAAAAATTCAGCAGATTATGGTGGAGCAATATATTTACTTAATTCAAATAATACAATAACAAATAATTTCATAAGTAATAACAATGCAACTGATAATGGTGGAGCAATATACACACGTTCATCTAATGTAACAATATCCGATAACCAAATAAATAATAACAAAGCAACTCAATATGGTGGAGCAATAGAAGATTATGATAGTATATCAGTAACAATAGAAAATAATAAATTCCTAAACAACTATGCAGTACGTGGAGGAGCAATCTACAATAAAAATACTAATATCACAATTATAAACTCATCATTTACTAATAATACAGCAAGTTATGGTGGAGCAATACAAAA
>CAYNSJ010000100.1:0-6881 GCA_964399835.1 uncultured Methanobacteriaceae archaeon
CTATATTAAATGAAATGGAGAAAAAAGAACCAGAAGAATTAATTGATGAAATGTCACCTGATGATGCAGCAGATTTATTAGCTAATATTCCTGAACGTAAAAAAGAAGAAATCCTACGTCTCATGGATCCAGTAGAATCTAAAGAACTAAGAGAACTACTAAAATTCCCTGAAAATACTGCAGGGGGAATAATGACTACAGAATTTGCATATATAATAGGTAATATGTCTACAAAAGATACTTTTTATCAATTAAAAAAAATAGCAGATGATGTAGAAACGTTGTATTATATTTATGTATTATCCACTGATGGTAGGCTTCAAGGTTTATTATCAATAAGACAACTACTTTTAAATGATGAAAATACACAAGTTTATGAATACATGAATAAGGATTATGTATCAGTAAACGTAAGGGAAGATCAATATACCGTAGCTAAAACTATTGCAAAATATAATTTAATCGCATTACCTGTATTGGATGATAACAATAAAATGAAGGGAATAATTACAGTAGATGATGCAATTGATATTGTATTACCAACTGCATGGAAAAAACGGATACCACGCATGTTTAGATAATTTTTTTAAATAAAAAATATTGAGAGGACGTATATGTGAAATTCATAAATATAATGAAAGATAAACTAAAAAAACATCCAACAATAGCATCTATATTTATATTTTTATCTGTATTAGGACCTGGATTAATAACTGCAACTGTTGATAATGATTCTGGTGGAATATTAACTTACAGTTTAGCTGGAGCAAAATATGGATATAATTTGATATGGACATTTACACCTATGATATTATCTTTAATTGTTGCTCAAGAAATGGGTATGCGTATGGGTATAATATCGGGTAAAGGACTAGCAAGTCTTATACGTGAAAAAGTTGGGGTAAAGATTACTATATTTATAATGATAGGATTGTTACTTGCAAACTTTGGAAATACGTTGGCAGAATTTTCAGGAATAGTTGTTTCTTCTGAAATATTTGGATTACCCTCACTTATAACAGTACCACTATCTGCTATAATAATATGGTTAATAGTTATAAAAGGAAATTATAAAAATGTAGAAAAGATATTCATAGTATTATCGTTAATATACTTTTCATATATCATCGCTGGATTAATGGCACATCCTGACTGGAGTCAAGTATCAAATGCAGTATCTAGTCCTGCAATAGAAATGAATGTAAATTATATAACAATGGTAGTTGGACTTATTGGTACTACTATAGCCCCATGGATGCAATTTTATCTTCAGTCTTCAGTAGTAGAAAAAGGTATAACTAAAGAAGAACTTAAATATTCTCGATTAGAATCAATTCTAAGTCCAATATTCACAGGAATAGTAGCATTATTTATATTAATTGCATGTGCAGCTACAATACATGTAAGTGGAGTTCCTGTTAATGATGTTAAAGATGTTGCCAATGCATTAGTACCAATTGCAGGACAATATGCTGGAATATTGTTTGGTATTGGATTCCTTAATGCTTCATTGTTTAGTGCAATTATACTACCATTATCAACAGCATATTATGTATGTGAAAGTTTAGGATTAGAAACAGGAATATCAAAAACATTTAAAGAAGCACCAGCATTCCATGGATTATATGCTGGAATGATATTAGTATGTGCAATTGTTATATTAATACCAAACATACCTTTAATGAATATTCTATTATTTTCACAAGTAATTAATGGAATATTACTACCATTTGTACTAGTATTGATGTTATTAATCATCAATGATAAACGTATAATGGGAGAATATGTAAATTCTCGTTGGTACAATGTATTAGCTGGAATTATAACTTTAGTAATTACAATACTTGTAATCATATTAGTAATAACCAGTTTCATGTAAATAATTAATATTCCTTTTTATTTTTTTTAACTATTTTTCGATGGGAATTTTGTAAAGTTTATTTACTATACTAACTTTAAATTAACTTTTATTATAGTAACTACTGGATATTTTTTACTAATAAATTAAGAAGGCTCTATTAGATTATAAACTGATTTTTATTATAAATAATTATTATTATAAACTTTTTTAAGATAAGTTTTAAGTATTTAATAAAATATATTTAATTATACTAGAAGAAGGAGTAATGAAAAATGACTATAGATCTTTCCCAAATTGATGACTTAAAATGCATAAAAATCATACCTATTGAGTTTGAAAGAGAACACAGTTATACAATGTTATTTTACAGTTCTACACTAAATGAATTCTTTGAAAAACTTAAAAAAGATGATATTGTAATGTATGAAGATATAATAACTGGTATAGATAACATAACAAATGTAGCTACTAGAAGTGACTGTTTGGAATTTCTTTATAATGATAGGAAGAATAGATTTAAAAATATAACTAAAGAAGATCAAATGAATCTAATTGAAGTATGTAGGCAAAAAGTAGTTGTTTCAGTCCAATCCGTTCTTATTAAAAAGTTAGGAAAATTAGAATATTAACCTCCTTCATTTTTTTTATATATTTAATTATAATATCAAATACACTTTTTAAGTAAATAATGTAATGAAAGAAAAGTTATATTTTGGGTATGATGATTTAATTAAGAGGATTTTGTTATAAATATTAAATCCAAATGATACTCATAATTTTGTTGCAGTAATTAATGTAATATCTTCAAAGAATTGATGTTCTGTTGCTGTAATTTCTGCTTTGAAACCAACATTATTGAAATATTCTAATGTTTTTTCATTATTTGACAAGGATGATTGGATTATTTGTATTTTTCCATTTTCTTTAAGATAATCAGGTACTTCTTTTATAAATTTATCAATTACTTTTCGACCATCTACACCACCATCCCAAGCTTTGCTATAAATATCATTTTCTTCATCTTCAGTTACCGGAAGATAAGGTGTATTAAAAAGAATCAAATCATATTTTTTATTAATATTTTCAAATAAATCACTTTCTAAAACGGTTATATTATTTCGTTTATTTAGTTCTATATTTTTTTTACAGCAATTTATTGCATTAGGATTTATATCAGTACTAGTAACATTTTTAGCTTTTAATGAAGCAGTAATACTTATAATTCCAGTACCTGTTCCTATTTCAAGTATTTCATCGGTTTCACTTATTTCTAAGTTATCAACTAATAAAAATGTATCTTCTGCAGGAGGATATACTTCATCACAGGTATTGTACTTTACATTATTATATTCAAATGTTCTCATATTATTTCCTCTATTATTTTACTCACATTTTTTATTTCTTCAGGTGTTAATTGAAATACTTTTTTTTCTAATAGTGGGTTTGTTATAGTATTTAATTTATTTTTTAATATTTTTTTATCCATATTTAGTTCATGTGCGGATTGACTTAATGCTTTTCTTACTTTTTTATTTCTATGTTGAAATAATGCTCTTAATACATTATCATATTCTAGGGGTAAATCTACATTTTCTTTTGGAATTAACTCAATTATTGCACTTTTTACTTTAGGTTTAGGTATAAAAGCTTCTGGTGGTAAGGTATTTATTATCTCAACATCTGCTTTAAAATATAATGCTGCGGTTAATCTAGAGTATTCATGTGTTCCTGGTTTAGCTTGCATACGTTTTGCAAATTCTAATTGATACATTAATATTGCTTTAGTAAAAGGATAATTTAGTAATTTAAATGTTATTGGAGAAGATATTTTATATGGTAAATTGGATACTACTTTGTTAAAAGAAGGATATTTTATTTTTAGTGCATCTTCTTGTATAACTTCAATATTATATAAATTATTTTTTATTTTTTGTTGTTCAAGTATATCTGCTATTACTGGATCTTTTTCTATTGCTATGACTTTTTTTGCTTTCTTTGCCATTGGTATAGTTAATGTTCCTATTCCAGCACCAATTTCAAGAATAACATCATCTTCTTGTATATCTGCTTTTTTTAGTATGAATTCTACTTTATTATTATCTATTAAATAGTTTTGACTCTTGTTTTTATCAAGTCGTATATTGAATTGATCTAGAACATCTTTTGTATAATTAGTCATAGTTTTCTATCATCCTTTATTGTCTGTTTAAGTTTTCTTTAGAATGTGCTAGTAATAAATTAAAGTGTAAAATAGATTAAAATTAGTTTTATTTTGTGGGGAGTTGATATTTTATAAAAAGAATTAAGAATTATAGAAAAATATTTTATCGATATTGATCTATAAGATCTAATATTTTCTCTAAAGTTTCTTTTTCTTGTACTCCTCTTTCTTTTGCAAAGATTAATCTTAAATCTGCTAAATCTTCTGGCATTATGTCAACGATTTTAACAGCTTGTATAGGAGTAACATATTCTTCTAATTCTTTTTTAAGTTTTTTAGCATCTTCAGCATCGAGAAATGCAAACTTATTTACGTAATCAATTGTTAAGTTTTGTTCATATGTAAATTGGTGGCCATCGACTTCATTGTTTTCATCAGCTTTTTCTTCTACTTTATTCATTAGTATTTCTCTTGCTTCTGATATTGTTATAGGTTCAGTATCAATGACTTTTTTTCCAATCATCATAATCACTCTTGTAATTTAAGATGTTCTGGTCTTATAATTAACTCTTTTGCTTTTTTACCATCTTTGATAGCAACTAAATAAGCTTTTCCACGTTGTCCAACAACTTCACCAGTTTTTCCATGGAATCTTGGGTGTGGTTGTCCTCTGTGTATACTTGAATCAATGATTATGTGTACTTTTTCACCGTTTTCAAATGTTTGTATTTTTTTACTTATAACATTAGCTCGTGTTGGTCTAATACTTTTTTTAAGTTTATATCTAGATCGTCTTTTAAATCCTTTTGATTTTTTCATCTTTACTCCCTCTTTATTTTGTTTTGTTTTATAGAGTAATCTCTCTTTTAGGTTTGTTTTGAGTAATGGTAATATAATAGGTTTTAATTCCATTTACTCTTTTGACTTAAAGTATAATAGGTTTTTTTAAGTCTTTTAGCTAATAATATAAGGTTTAGGTTTTTTTATATTATATTTTTTAAATATCCTTTTATTGTCTTACTAGTATATTTTCTAGTATCTATTGTAATTCTTCATTTAGATCTAAAAAGAATTTAATTATAAACATAGTATTTAGCTTATCTGAATATATTAATTATTCAATTTGCATATTTATATTTTTTATTTCTTTACTCTATCTATCTTATTAATATTATAACTAATCTATAGGAGTTTAATTACCGAAATAATATTGTCCTATTCCTCATTATTTTAAGATATAGTTATGCTCTAACATAGAATATTATTTAATAATTAGAAAGAGAATTCACTATGTTTTAATATTATATAGTATATATCACTTTTATCATTTATAAGTATAACGATTATATGATTAATAATTATAATAAAGAAAATAAAATAGAAAAAAAATTATTCATCAAGATGAACTTCTAAAACATCAAGTTGACTACATATTGCTTTTTTATTAGTAAGAGTTGCTACACTAGGGTTTGTACGTCCTTCATCCCCGGAAATTAATTCTTTTATGTATAATCCTCCTTGACATTTTATGTTAATACGTAGTTGTTTACTATTTATACGCTCAACATTTATTTTTTTAACAAGTCGTCTTCTAACTAAATCAGATCTTCTATGAGAAACACGATTTGGAGTTCTTTGATCAATCCAAGATAATTTTTCAATTTTTTCAATATCGTTACTAGTAACACCTTTGTCAAAATCAGCTATTGCAGAGTATACTTTATAACTACTGGTTGAACTTTTTTTAACCTCTGCACGTCTATTTTTTGATACAAATTTTAAATCTTTTATTTCGATCATGGAATTACTATTGGTATTTACAAGATTTTCAAGTTCTTTTAGATCGATGTTACGTATAAAAGGATGTTTTACTTCTATTACAAATGGTCTACCTTCTCCTAACATTCTAACATCAATATCTTCTCTACCTGATCCATGAAATTTAACACCATTACCATTAGTTAAGGGAACTAATTGTGCAGCTATTAAATCTTCTACAGTATATTCATATTGTTTTCCTGTATAATTACAATCAGGACATCCTTTTCCTTTACATTTGGTACATGGCCATTTAGTTTGAGGTATACCTCGCACTAATTTACGATATCTTCCTTCAATAAATAATGGATTACTATCTAAAAATATATTAATAAGATTAATTTCAGGATATTTAGCATCTTTATAAGGTTTATCTTTTAGTTTAATTAAGATTACAACTTCTGGATTTTTAAAATCTACTTCTTTTTCAAGTTGTTCTGAAATAGCAATTCCAATGTCTCGTTTAATTTGTCTTTTAAGATCATCATTGCCTTCGTAATTTATTTCGTTTTGGATTTTTTCTTGATTTTCTTTAATTTGTTTATTATTAATTTGACATGCTATTACAAAATTGTTAAATTGAATATTTAACATATTTATTTTTTCTAATATAAGTTCTACAATTTTATCTTCGTTATCTAGTATGTTATTACAAATAGCACAGTTTTTTGAGTTGTTAGTTATATTTTCTTTTATAAATTCTAATTTTTTATTTTCAGTATCTTCAGGTATATTTTCAAATAATCGTGCTAAGCAGTGATCACATAACTCATATCTTGATAGTATATCTTCAATGTCTTTTATTAATTTTTCATTCATGTAATATCCTCGTAATGTATCCAAATTTTTATTTTCTTTATATATTAAATTATTACATTATCTTTATTATTATATATTCATAATAATTTATTAATTCTTAAAATAATAGTAAAATTTGATTTTAAATAGAAAAATAGTTAATATAATGTATTAAATAGTGTTTATTTTGTCGAATAAGTCAGGAGAATTACTTCTCCTTTCTCTTCTCAGAACCGAACGTGT
>CAYNSJ010000101.1:0-6662 GCA_964399835.1 uncultured Methanobacteriaceae archaeon
ATTCAAATACTAAATTAAATTAATAAGATTAATAACTCTTTTCTTTAGTTTTATGATAATTTAAAATAATAGTAAAAATATATTTAACATTAAAATAAGGTTATCCTCTTCAATTAAGAAAAGATATTAAATAATTTAATATTGATATAATTTCATATATATGAAGTACTATAAAAATTATATCTTTTTCATTATTATTTTAAATACTTAAAAAAAATAGTAAATGATTTAAAATCATTTTTTTATTCAAATTCTATTTTAAATTCTGTACCATTACAAGTTATAATTGATAAAATTCCATCTATTTGTAATACTAAATTTTGTACAACAATTAATCCTAAACTAGAAAGATCATCAATATTAAAATCATCAGA
Organism: uncultured Methanobacteriaceae archaeon; assembly: GCA_964399835.1. GTDB lineage: Archaea > Methanobacteriota > Methanobacteria > Methanobacteriales > Methanobacteriaceae > Methanosphaera. The sequence goes on from CAYNSJ010000101.1 coordinate 375, forward strand.
TAATCCAATTCCATCATCTTTAACTATTAATAAAAATTTATTATCCTCTTTTTTAAATACAATAAAAAGATTACCTTCTTTTTTATTAGGAAACGCATGTTTAATTGTATTAGTTACTAATTCATTAATAATAAGTCCTAATGGTATTGATTTCTCCATTGTTAAATTAACAGGTTCCATCTCATAATGTAAATTAATATTTGATTTATATGTATCTAACAATGAATCTGCCAATGATTCAACATATTCTTTAATATTAACATCAGCTAATGATGAAGATCCATATATTTTTTCATGTATTAATGCCATAGCATATATACGAGTTTCTGTATCTGTTAATATAGTTTCAGGATTTGAATCATAACCTCGATTTAAATTTATTAAACTTAATATGATTTGTAAATTATTTTTTACTCTATGATGAACTTCAGTAAGTAACATTTCTTTATCTTTTAATGCTATTTTTAATTTATTTTCTTTTTCTATCTCTTTAGTTATATCTTGGAAAAAGATTACACGTCCATTATTATAATCATTTTCATAATCATAAACTATATAACATTTTACATATCTAACGTCACCTTCACCATTTATAACACGGATTGTTACAGTTGTTTCTGGATGTTTTGATGTACATTTTAAATGTGCTTTATTCCAATTTGGTAAATCTTCTTTTAAAATTATTTCTGAAAGATCACCTTGATAATTTTCATATTTTCTTCCATATAATTTCAGAGTATCAAATGAAGATAAATTCCAATTAAGTTTAAATGAGCTATTTTGATTATCTTTTGAGTTTTTTTCATAATAATAACCTATACCTGTTTTACTTATTCCATGTATTTTTTTTAAATTGTTATTTAATCTTTTTGATTCAGTTAATGCATTGTATAATTTTTTTAAATTCTTTTGTTCTCTAGTAACATCTTGATAGAACAGTACCGTGTATTCTTGATTATTTTCTAAATAGTTCATTCTTACATAACAATGAATATATTTCAGATTACCTTTTGCTGTATTTATTCTTACAATAAAATCTGTGGAATCCTTATTTAATCCTAGTTTTTGAAAATTTTCTTTTAGTATAGATTTATCTTCTTCAATAGTAAAATCAAGAAGGATGTTTCTATATGAATCTGCTTTAATAAAATCTCTTTCTAAAATATTATACATTTGTGGAGATCGTGTATATTTATTATTAATTCTATAACTTATACCTGTATTACTTACTGATTGAATAAAATCTAAATTGTTACTTAATGTTATTGCTTCTTTAGTTTTATTTTCTAGTTCTCGTTTATTTATTTCTTCTTTTGTAAGATCATGATGAACAATAATAATTGCAGGCTCACTTTTATATAAAGTATAACTACAGTTTAAATTAAAATAATGTATAAGTTTACCATTTTTATTAATTTCTATAGGAAATAGATATGAGTCCATTTTTTGATCTAATATCATTTGAAAATTTTTTAGTACATCTTTAATCAAATTTTTATCTACACCAGTATAACCAAGTTTTTGTCCAATAACTGTTTCATAATTTGGTTGATTATATACTTCTAAATATTTTTTATTAACTTTAACAAAATGACCATCTTGAAGAATAGCTATGGCATTATAATTGTTTGTAAATAAATTTTCCTGTTCCATAGGTAAATTAGCATAATCTAAATTAATGTAATTTGGTTCGTTTTTACCAAAGATATATATAAAATTTCCAATTTTTTTAATAGTAACATCGTATCGTCCTGAAAGAATATAATCATCATAATATTCAAAAAAGAAATTTTCAGGTTTGTTTGTTTTATAAACTTTTTTCATACTATTTATAATTATTTCATCATTTTCTTCATGAAAGTAAATGTCTGAAAAAGACATACCTCTAATTTTTTCCAAATTTAATTTATTAAATCTTAAGATCATATCATTTAAAAAGATAATATTGAAATTATTTTGATCTTTGGATAGATAATAAACACCAATACTATAATCTAAAGAATTTAATATATCTTTGGTATTCTCATCAATATCAGGTATATTCTGATCTTTTTTTAATTGATTTATTTTATGATTTATATTGTATTGTAATGTATCAATTTTATTTTTATTTTCATCAAAAATAATCATTTGCATGTTATCAGATCTCCTATTGATGTAAACTATCTAATATTTTAAGTATAACTAAAAATAAAAGTTTTGATTATTATATTTATTGTCTTACTAATAATTTTATAATTACTTTTCTTTATAGTTTATCTTTGAATTAATAAGTAAATCATCAAAAAAAGAGGTATCTAGTCTAGTTTTATTTATTGTTATTATTTAAAATCTTAAGAAAATTAGTAAAAAGCTATATTAAGTTTTTTTTTGGAAAATAAAATATTTAAAAATTTATTTAAAAAAAGTTTTTTTATTGATTTAAAAAAAGAATATATAGAATGATAAACTCAGTTTATATTTGAGTTTATAATGTTAATTACATATATATTAAAAATACTTTTCTATAAATCTTTAATTAAAACATTATTTATATCAGTAGCTAACTGGTTACGGTATGTGTGTATAAATTCTGATTTTTCTTGTTCATTCATTTCTTTCATTAGGTTAGTATTATCTTCATATTGATATTCTATACAGCCATTACGTAAATAAACATGGAATTCTTTATTTAAATCCGTAGATATTTGTTCATATAATGGTTTGTTTACTATTTCTATTTGTTCTATAAAATCATTAAATGTTGGACTATAAAACCATATCCATGATTTATCTTGTCTATCAAATTCACCAATGTATCTTAAATCTTTTTTAACTGAAATATTTTTAATCATATGTATCATTCCTTTTTTTTAATTAACTTTAATTATTATCATTCTATTTTTTTATTGTCGTTTTTAAGAAAGTTTTTTTATAATTTTTTTTTAACTTTCTACTTGTTATTCTATAATATGTTAATAGTAGTATATAAAACTATTGTCTTTACAACCATTGTTTTTACAATTATTGTTTTTACAATGGTTGGTAAAGTTAATTATTGTGATTACAATGATTAAAAATGTACATTATTCTATATAAATATACTCAATAATAATTAATTACTTTAAAAAAAATAAGAAAATAAATAAAAAATAGTTGAAAAAATAAATAAAAAATATTATTCCTCTTTAAATTCAATTTTAAATCCAGTACCTTTACAGTCTAAAATAGTTAATTTACCCCCTATTTGTGTAGTTAAATTTTTTACAACAATTAATCCCAAATTAGATAAATTATCTATATCAAATTCTTCAGGTAATCCTACTCCATCATCTTTAAATATTAATATATAATTATTTTTTTCTTTTTTAAATGAAATATTAATATTACCTTCTTCATCATTAGGAAATGCATATTTAATTGTATTGGTAACTAATTCATTTATTATTAATCCTATGGGTATTGCTTGTTCCATATTTAAATCTATAGAATCCATATCAGAATGGAATAATATATTTGACCAGTACATATCTAATAAGGATTCAGTCAGTGCTTCAACATATTCTTTAATATTAACATCAGCTAATGAATTAGATCCATATATTTTTTCATGTATCAATGCCATAGCATATATACGGTTTTCAGTATCACTTAAAATTGTATCAGGGTTAGATTCAAAATTCCTATTTAAACTAATTAAACTTAATATGATCTGTAAATTATTTTTTACTCTATGATGAACTTCACTGAGCAATACACCTTTATCCTTTAAAGCTGTTTCTAATTGATTTTGATATTCCATCTCACGTGTAATATCCTGAATAAAACTTAATTTACCTATTAACTCATTTTTATTATTAAAATCAGAATGTATAACTGTCTTCAAATATTTTATATTACCTTTACCAGTTTTTACTCTCTGAGTAAATTCTACATCAGGATTATCTGGAGTTAATTTATTAATATAATCATTTCTAAGTTTTATATCATCATCAATAATAAAATTCTCTACAATGTTATGTGGATTATTAATATACTTCTTAGAGTCAATTTCTAATATATTATATATTTCAGGTGTCCACATAGCATAATTTAAATTTTCAGAATATTCCATAGCAGTTTTACTTACTGCTTGAATTCTATCCAGATTATCATTTAATCTTAAAGTTTCATTTAATGCTTCTTTTAATCTATTTTCTCTTTCTACATCTTCAGTAATATCTTGGAAGAAGCTGACATGTGAATTACTATTACCTTCTTCATCAAATTCATATGCAACAAAAGTTTTAATATATACCAAGTTTCCTTTAGCTGTTATAGCTCGTTGTACAAAAGATATTTCTGGATGTTCTGGTGTACATTTAGCATGATTTTCAATCCATTTATTTTTATCTTCTTTTATAAGGTATTCTGCCATTGTATTATAATAATCAGCACTGTTTACGTCTAATATATTAAAACCTTTACTAAACCATAATATATCCTCATCTGTTTTATCATTAGAATAACACATACTAGTTTTACTTATTTTTTGAATTTTTTCAAAGTTTTTCTTTAATCTTAATGAATTATCTAATGCTTCTTTTAATTCATTTTCTCTTTCTATTTGTTCAGTTATATCTTGATAAAAATTAACATGTTTAATTTCTTTACCATTAATATCATAATCACATACTACATAACATTTAATATAACAAAGTTCACCTGCACCATTTATAATACGTTGGACACAAGTTTCTTCAGGATGAGAAGGAGAACATTTAGAATAGGCTTTTAACCAATTATTTTTATCTTCATCTATTATTAACTCAAAAAAGTTACCATGATAATCTTTGTATTTCTCCAGATCTAATTTTAAAGTTTCAAAAGAGGGTTTACTCCAATTTAAATAATTATCAACACTTGAATAACTCATTCCAGTTTTACTTATTTTTTGAATTTTTTCTAAATTATCTTTTAATCTTAGAGATTCATCTAATGCATTATGAAGATCTCTTAAATATATTTGTTCGGAAGTAACATCTTGATAGAAAAATGCAACATCTTTAAAATTATCTTCCCTTATTTTTACTTTAATATAACAATGTAAATATTTTTCATTTCCATTTTTTGTATTTATAGTTACAATAAAATCATTATTATCCTGTTCAATTCCAAGATTTTCATAATTTTCCTGTATTAAATATTTATCTTTTTCTGTTATAACATCCCATAAAATATTTCTACTAGTATCCTCTTTAGAAGGTTCTATTTCTAATATCTCATATAATTTAGATGAATGTAAATATTCACCACTTACATAATAAGTTGTACCAGTATTAGTTACTGACTGGATAAATTCCATATTATTTTGTAAAATTTTAGCTTCTTTTGCCTTTTTTTCTGCTTTTTCTTTATTTATTACTTCATCAGTTATATCATGATGTACTGCCATTATTGCAGGTTTACCATTATACAAAACATAATTTCCATTAATTTCAAATGAATAAACTCGTTTTCCATTTCTTTCTATTTCAACAGGTATTGAATGTGAAAATAGTTTTCCTTCAATAATTTCATCAAAAAATTTATTTAATCTATTTAATAAGTCTTCATTTAATCCAGTATAACCTAATTTTTGCCCAATGACATCATCATAGCTATCTTGTTCATATACTTCTAAATATTTTTTGTTACATTTAACAATATACCCATCTTGAATAACTAATGATGCATTGAAATCATTTTTAAATAAGTTTTCTTGCTCTCGTGATAATGCAATATAATCTGTTTCATCCTTTCCTAAAATATACAAAAAATCATTTATTCTAATAAATTTAACATTAATCCTTCTGTGAAGAATCTCATTATGATAATATTCACAATAAAAGGATGTAGGTTGATTTTCATTGTAAGCTTTATTTATTTTATTTTTAATTGTGTTATTATGATCATATTTTAAATAGGTATTAAATATAAGTCCACCTTTTATCTCATCAAAATTTAAATGATACATTTTTAAAATTGTAGAATTATAAAAAGAAGCATAAAAATCATTTTTATCTTCAGCCATAGCATAAACAGCAACACTATAATCTAAATTATCTAAAAGTAATTTTGTACCTTCATCAATATCATGTATATTATCTACTTTTTCTGAATCATAACTCCATGTATTATTGGGAAAACCAAATTTATCAATCTCAACTTGATTTTCATCTAAAATAACTAATTCCATATTTAATTTACCTGCCTTTATCCAATAGATTAAAATATATGCTCTGTAGAAAACCTATTTTTGATTGAGTTGAATGAATCTATAAAGATTAA
>CAYNSJ010000102.1:0-6637 GCA_964399835.1 uncultured Methanobacteriaceae archaeon
AAATACCATCAATTTTATATTCCAAAATAAATTTTATAAATTTATTTAAATCTTTATTTAAGTCCTTTTTAATTAATTTTTTAATCATTTTTGGTATTGTACTATAAATAAGATCTAAGACAGAATTATTAAGTACCTTTAAAGTAAAATCAGCATGTAAATGAGAAAAACTTGAATATGGAATGTTACTCATCATATCAAAAATATAACTATTATCATCTTTTTTAAAATTTATATTATCATACTCATCAATTAAATTATCAACAATCTCTAAAAAATATTTTCTACGTTTATCATCACTATTAATTAATTTTGTTGAGCTAGCCATATAAAGAAAATCAATCAATTCTCGATTATTTATCTTATCATTAAAAAGTAGATAATTCTGGTTATATAAATAATTAAACCAAATAGAAGGAATTTCTTTTCTAATTAACTGACTAATAAAAAATTTAGTTTCTTCTTTATTACTAAATATTTTTTCAATTACATCCTGAAAATCTTTTATATCTAACTTATAAGGTTCATTATTACAATCTTCAATGATAGTACTGATAGTGTTCTCTGAATCAAAAGGATACTCCATCTGTTTTTTATTTTTTAATAAAAAAGTAATTAATTCATTTAATTCCTTATGATTTTCTTTATATTTAATATTTGAAGATACTTTATTATTATTTTCATATATTTTAAGTGATACTTCTTCATAATCTTTATCTTTAAGTTCAATAGTATAAGGAATAATGTTTAAGTTCAATTTTTTATAATAAGCTTCTTCTTCAAATTCTTTCAAGTCATTTATTTCAGGATAACCTACAACAATATAATGATTTTTTTTAAGATTACTTTTATTAATTAAGTAATCTATTAATTCAAACTCATTTAAACCATAACCCATAAATAACACAGTAAAATTTTTAAATATTATTTGTAACAATGCAATATATTTGTCATCATTGTACTGTTTTAAATAATCTTCTACTGTAAAAATTAATGAATCATTTTCTTTAATAGATCCATGTAAATGAATTAATTTTTCTTTTCTAAATGGATATAAGATAGTTACTTTAAAAGTTTCACTTAAATCATCAGGTTTATTTATAATAGAACTTTTATCTTCTATAAAATAATCTAAACAAGTATCAGCATTTGTAGTTAAAAATAATCCATGAAATCCAAATTTCTCATTTAATAAAAAGTGATATAACTTTTTGTAATTATTATTCTTATTTGATTGTATTTTTTCAGGATTACCTTCTAAATAACAATTTAATAGATTATAAAATTCATCAATTTGATTATTCTTCTTAAATATATATTTAACAAAACTGATTTTCTTCTTATTATCCGAAATATTTTTATAATAATCGAATATAGATTCATTAATAAAATTATTACTATAACATTTTTCTAATAATTTAATTGATAATGTATTCCATAAAGGAATATCATAATTAACAGATAGACCTGCACCTACAAAAATAGCTAACCTATTCTCTTGATATGCTTTTATAATTTCTTCAGGTATTTCAAAAGTCATTTTAAATCATTTATATTATTATTATTTTTTTAATTGCTGATAATATCGTATTGTATTTAGTATTTCTTCTTTATATTTGTAAATATCAGTCTCAGATTCTAATATAAAACGTTCTCCGTTTTTTCGACCTTTTTTATCACTTTCATGTTTGTGGAATAGTTCTAGTACTAGTTTTTCTGGATTGTTGAAATACATTCTTGCTATGGTATAATATTGATTGTTATCAAATAGTATTGCACAGTATGATTGTCTGTCTCTGATTGCTATTAGTTCAGGTTTTACAATTTCACTTCCTATAGCTTTTATTATTTCATATCCATTTAGTTCTTGTTGTGTTGTTACAATTTTATTATTTATTGTAGGTTGTTCTATTTCTTGTTTACTATTACTGTTTATGGCATTTTGTAGAGTATTATCTATTTTGTCTTGCATTATTTGTTTTAATTCTTGTTTGATTAAAGGTCTAAATATTTTAATCTGTTTTTTAGTTACAGTACCTTCATATACTTTTTTTGTTATTAATCTTGTTAGTCCTTCACTAGGATTATCTAATTCAGTTTCTAATACTTCTTTTATATCATGTTTATATTTTAATTCATTTATGCTATCGTCTATTTTGCTTATATCAAAATTTTCTTTTGTAAATTGTTTTAGTTTCTTTATTTGAGATTTTTCTATATCTTCTAAATCAATATCTAGAAATGGTGTTTGATCCATGACGCCTCTTTTTTTAGAGTCTCCATAAAATTTATATTCTATTCCATTTGTTAGTATGCCCATTTCAGCTTCAGTAACTCCATAATATCTAAATAATTGTTCTAGATGTTTTTGTTCTAAAATTTTGCCAACAGGTTTACATTCAATGAGAATATTAACTTTATTATTATTTAATATTGCAAGATCTACTTTTTCTCCACTTTTTGTACCTACATCAGCAGTATATTCAGCTTTAACTTCTGCAGGATTTTCAACATCATAACCCATTATTCTAAGAAAAGGAAGTATTAATGCAAGCTTTGTTGTCTCTTCACTATGTATCTCATCTTTCTTTTCAGGTATCGTCTTAATAAATTTTAATATACTCTCTTCAAAATCCATAACATTCACTTAACATTTCTTTTTAATATTATATTTATTAAAGCTGAATATATAATAATTAAAAAAAATTTACTTTCTTTATTTGATTATATTTCGAATGTGATTTAAATTTAAGTAATTTTCTTAATTAAAAAAAGTATAACTTTTCTAATGTTAAAAGATTTATTAATAAAAAATAGTGTAATAACCTAAAAAACAAAACAAGCTTATACAACTTCTTAAATAAGTAATAAAAAGGCAAAGTCTAGAATCTTGCTGATAAAATGTTAGTTAGTTTTTTGATTATTGTTGTGTTTTTACTTTTTTAGTGGGATAGTGTGGGATTTTATTTGTTTATTAAAATTTGTTGTTTTTTTAATGTTTTCTTATTGTTCATTATATATCGATTTGTTGTAATCTCTTTTTTATTCCCTTTTCAGTCATGTATATCTATTTTTAGTGTTTTATTAGTGTTATTTTGTAGTATCCTTCTATATCGCTATTTATTTTTTTAATATTCTTGTCTGATATGTGTTTTATCATGTAATAGCAGTGTAATGTTATTTTTTTTATTAATGTAACTATGACTGGCGATTATCTTTGTATTGTGTTTATTATTTTTTGGAATCTTCTGTTGGCAGTTTTTAGTGTTTTGTATTTGAATATTAGTGATATTTTGTTTTTGTATTTTTTTATTTCTTTGATTCTTTTCTTGTTTTCTTGCTTTTGGTCTTTTAATTGTTATATTTCTATTTTTAGTTTTTGTATTTATTTGATGAATTTTAATGTTTTTGTATCTTTTTTTATTGGTCTACCTTTCTTCTTTTTGCATTTAGTTTTTAGTAGTTCTATTTTTTCTTTTTTTCTTTTATTTTTATTTGATTATTTTTGTTTTGTCTTTTGTGGAAGTTGATTTCTTTGAATATATTGTTCATTAATGTTTGCATTATTTGATATGATCTTTGTTGTATGGCTCTTACTGATTCTTTATGCTGAGATAACTTTTGTTTCCATCAGTTATTATTGTTTTAATCTTTACATATTGTTCATAGCGATAATAACTTGATAGTTCGATTTGTGCTTCTTCTTGTATTATTTCTTCTAATTGTTTTTCTTTGAATGTTAAATATGTATCTGATAATGTTTTTTAGCAGTAATATCAGTTGATTGTGACATTTGGATACATGTAATTATTTTTAATAATTCCGATTTTTTGTAATATTAAGATATATAATTAATTAAACCTATAATTAAACTTCAATCTCTAAATAATTTTGTATAATTAAAGTATTTATCAATAACCTTTCTATGAAACACGTTCGTAATATTTACATTATTTGCTACAGATCTACTTAGGCTTCTTAATAATTCTGATTTTGTTTAATTTAAAGTTGTCTTTACCTTTTTTATTTAATTTATATTCATATATAGTGCAATAAGGAATTGACTTTAAATAAAAAATCATGAAGTGCATAATAATATATAAAGAATATGATAATACCCAACGAAATATAATCATCTAAAAAAAATGTATTCATATAAGTCGAAAAAAATTAATTAATTTGAAATCAAACGTATTATGGGTAGAAATTTTTTTTAGTCACAAAAAAATATATACCTCTGCTATCTACATAAAGATTCGTATAAACTTATTTTCACTTTAAATTACTTACTTATATTCAATAATATTTTACTTCTTTATACTAATTATTTATTAAATATAATCTCAAATACACCAACCTTTAATTAAATTAAACCCATTACTTTTAAATAATAAAACATGACAAAATTCTTATTTAATTTAACACTCTTCTAATTTAATATAACAAATAACTAATCACATTATAACTCTATATAGAAACCAAGACTAATCATTTAAACTGTAAACAGTAATCAATATAATCAATAGAAATTCAATTATATTTTATCAGCAAGATTTTAAACTGTACCAAACAGTTTTATAGAAAAAAAATATAATAAAAGAAAAAAATTTTAATAATCATGAAAAAATAGATATTATATTATGAATATAGGAGTAAAAAAATGGAGAAAAAATTATACCCCAATAATTTTATTAATGAAGTAATATTTAGAATTGACACTATAGAAAAAAATTTAATAGAAAGTAATAAAATTAATAAAATTTCTAAAATCATTATTTCCGAAACGGATCTAAAATTTAAAACAGTAAATACAAAACCTTCATTTAATATTAATATCAAAGATAATGAAGGAGAATTAAATATTAATTCCTCTATTTCATCTTACAAATTTTTTAATTTAGATGAAGAAAAGTATAGTACTTTTTTTCTTGAAATAACCAAAAATAGTATAATATTAGATTTAAATTATGATGAAAAAAGAAAATATAACTCAAACGAAGATTTAATCAAATATATTGAAGTTATTAAAAAAATTTTGGCAGAATATAATATTACAGAAACTAAATATATTGGTTTACGATATATAAATATAATAAATTTTGATGGAAATCCAATGGATTGGAATGGTTTTATAAATGAAAGCTTATTAAACAATGATAATACTTTTATTGAAAAATATAATAAAAATCTTTTGAGAAACATTCAAAAAATAGAGTTTAAATATAATCAATGTAATATCATATTCCAATTTGGTCAATTTAATAGTGAATATCCCAATCCAATTGCTAGGAAAGAATATGTATTAGATTATGATTGTAATTCAAAAGAAATAGAAAATACTAACGATATTCTTGAGATATTTTATGATATGAATAATATTATTTATAAATTATTTGAAGAAAGTATTGGTACTGAATTAAAAGATTTAATAAAAAAAGAAGAGGTGACATAAAAATGAACACTTATCTCAAAGTAGAGGAATCAGAAAACATAACAAAAGGAGTAAAAAAAATTCCACACGATAGAAATATTCTAAAAGATATCGATTTGGATATTAGTAAATATCCGAATAGCAAAATGAAAGTAATCAGATCAGTTAAAATAAAGTTATAATTTGATAATATGAATTCTAATATAATATCAATCTATTTTAAAAAGGATAAAATTAGATTATATCAAGGTGATTTATATAAAGATATACTTTTTTTTGAGTATTCTATTAAGAAAAATGAGTTAATTGAATCTAAATTACCTTATTTAATTATTTTATCTCAAGATTGTGATCTTAATCAAGATTTTAATGCAATGCAAAAAAAAGAAAAACTCAATCAGGATACTAATAATCAAAATAATGATAATTCAATAGTAAGAAAATATGATGATAAATTAATTCCATCAATATTAACATGTCCTGGATTTCCAGCTGAACAAGTTAGATTAGGATCTCATTTAGAAGAAAATGATTTATTCATGGATGAAAAAGGAAACGAAAAAAAAACAAAGTGGAAAAATATTTTACAAAATGAAACATCAAGATATCATTATGTTGAAGGAGATAAAGAACTAGGAATTCCTTCTTTAGTTTTTGACTTTAAAAGATATTACACTATTCCTAGAGATAATTTTTATTCACAAACTGATAATAATTATTTAGCAACATTAAATACATTATTCAGAGAAAATATTTCTAATCGATTTAGTAATTACATTTCAAGAATCGGTCTTCCTGAAGTAAAAAGTAATTAACATGATACAAAAATCATAAATAGTTCAGATTAATTTAACCTTGATTATTATTATTCAAAATTAGTTATATTTAAAGTTAATAATTTAAAAATATTAATTATCATCTTAATCAATTATATCAAATCTAACGAGTGTGACAAGATTCAATATATAAGAATTTACCAAAAGTTTAATATGATTTAATGAATTTATATATCTCGTTTTTGAGAATGAAAATTTTTTAATATATAAATTTTAATTATATACACAAATATTTAGATTATTTAGAAAAAATGATGTAATAATTTTTTTATTGTAAACTTATTATATATTCAATATTTTAAATACCTTTTAATATTTGCTTTGTAGAAAAGCTATATTAAAAGTTTATTTCTAAAAAAATTTACTTTTA
>CAYNSJ010000103.1:0-6605 GCA_964399835.1 uncultured Methanobacteriaceae archaeon
TTATCTTGAAATTTTTCAATAAAGGCTTCTGACAGTTTTTGATGTTGAGAAATATACATCCAATTAATTCTGTTTTGGAATTTGTCAATAAACAATTCTGATAATTTTTGATTAATAGAAATGTTTATCCAATTAACCTTATCTTGATGTTTTTCAATAAAAGATTCAGATAAGGTTTGATAAACAGAAATGTATTTTCAATCAATTAGCCCTAATTTATCTTTTAATTTAAATAATAAATAATTATACCAAATTAGAAGTACTCTATTCAATTTATTCAATCATAAACACAATATATAAAATTCATCATAGTTAATATTTCATAAATTAGTTTTATTTATCATTAAATTAAATAATAATAATTAGAATAGCATAATATTCTCTTAAAATAAAATAAATATAAAAAATTACTGAAATAACTTAAATTTAACTTATAATAAAGAATATAATATTATATTCAAATATATTTCAAAAAAAAAGTTAGATAGAACATAAGTTTTATCCATACATCCTTATTTTAACATTATTTTAGTTTTAATATTAATTATTCTTAATATATTTATATATAGTGACAAATAACTATGTGTTACTTATTTCAGTTAAAATTATTAAGTTATATTATCTTAAGTAACATTTTGGTATTATGATGTTTAAAGCTATTGTTATATCATGTACATATAACTATTCTAATTTTATTCTTTGTCCTTTTATAATATTTCCCATAAATATTACTGTTTCAGTAGTACTTATCTTATGTTCCAATTACAAAATAATAAATATTTATTTGAAAAAATTTTCATCAGATATTTAAAAAAAAGTATGTTTTAAAAAAAATTAAAAAAAAGTATATATTATTATATAAAATTTCTCTTTCTAAAATCTTATATAATAATACTTGGTGATTATTCTATTTTTAAATATTAATTTCTTAATATGATAAATATCATATATATTATAAACATTCCAAATAGTATCATTCCATCGCGTCTATTGAAGTCAGATTTATCTTTTGCTAGATAAAATGTTATGAGTGTAATTATTGTCATTATTGTTATATCAAATATCATGGATCCATCTGTTTTTATTGGACTTATTGTATCAGTTAGTCCTAAGATGAATAGTATATTGAATATGTTACTTCCAACTATATTTCCTACTGCTATATCCGGTTGTTCTGATTTTATTGCTGTGATACTTGTTACTAGTTCAGGTAAACTTGTTCCTATTGCTACTATTGTTAATCCAACAAGTGTTTCTGACATCCCACATGCTAATGCAATTTCTGTTGCTGAATTTACTACTAGATTTCCTCCAATTATTACACCACCCAATCCTAGTAATATATATAATATTACTTGTTCTGTTGATAGTTTGGATATTGATACTGGCATTGTTGTATTTTTTTGTGATTTTATAATTAGATATCCTACATATCCCACAATGGATATTAATAGTACAATTCCTTCTATTCGTGATATTTGATTTCCTGTTATTGCAAATATTAATAGTATTATTGATGATAGTATTAGTACTGGAAAGTCTTTATGTACAACATCTTCTTTTAGTGTTATACTGCTCATTAATGCTGTTATTCCAAGTATACCTAATAAGTTAAATATGTTACTTCCTACAACGTTACTTATAGCTATTGCATTAAGATGATTTATACCAGAGGTTACTGATACTGCAGCTTCAGGTAAACTTGTTCCAAATGCTACAATTGTTAATCCAATTATTATAGAAGGTATTTTAAATTTTGTAGCAAGATCACTTGCTCCTTCTACAAATATATCGGCTCCTTTTATTAAAAATAGAAATCCTACAATTAGTAGTATTATTGTTATAATAGACATTGTCTTTTTTTCCTTTAAAAAAAAATAGTAAAAATAAAATTATTTATTTTTTTTATGCTTCTAGTTTATGTAATTCTTCACGTAGTATTGGCAAGAATGAACCTATATCAGTTACTATTCCTGCTACTTGTGCACTTCCACGATCAGCTAATTTTGTTACTGATGCTGGATTTATATCTACACATATACTTTTTATTCTTGCTGGCATTACGTTTCCTGTTGCTATAGAGTGTAGTAATGTTGCAATCATTATAACCATATCGACATCTTGTACTTCTTCTCTCATTTTATTTTGTGCAACTTGTGAATCAGTTATGACATCTGGTAATGGACCATCATCTCTTATACTTCCAGCTAGTACGTATGTTGCATTGTTTTTTATACATTCATACATTATTCCACTTGTAAGTACTCCTTGTTCAACTGCATCTTTTATACTTCCTGCTTTGTTTATTTCATTTATTGCATATAAATGATGTTTATGTCCACTGGATACTAATTCACCTGTGTCCATTTCTACTCCAAGTGATGTTCCATATAATGCATATTCTATATCATGTGTAGCAAGTGCATTTCCTGCAAATATTTTATCTACTATTCCTTCACGGACAAGTGCTGCAAGTTCTGGTGCTGATCCTGTATGTACTACTGCAGGTCCTGCAACAACTGCAATTTTTCCACCTTTATCTTTGATTTCTTTGATTTCTAGTGCTATTTTTTGTATTATGGTTTGTATAGGTTTTTCTGATGAGTTATCACTATTCATGAATTCAAATACGTTTTGTTTTCCTCTTGGTCTTTCTTGTCTTTTTAGTTTTATTCCATTTCTTCCTGTTACTATAAGATCTCCTTTTTTAACAAATCCTATTGCTTTACAGGTTGCGTATTTTTTTTCAGGATCTATTATTATTACACAATCCATTTCTATGTTGTCTATTGGTAGCCAATCTCCATCATATAGTACACTTGTTTGAATATTTGTGGTTGAATAAAAGTCATCAGGTAGTGCTTTATCTTTTGGTGCTGGTCTTAACTGTACTTCTTCTTGATCTACTGCATCTACACCTATATCATTTAATAGATCTAGTATTTTGTTTAAAGTTTTTTCATCTTCTGCTTTTACTACTATTCTTGCTGAACTTTTATCTGTTTTATGTTTTCCAACTTTAAGATCTACTATCTCAAAGTCGCCTCCTCTATCCATTATGATATCCATTGTTTGTGGTAATGTTAATGAGTCTATTATATGTCCAGATAGTACTACTTCTCTTGTAAACATTCATTCACCTTCCATTTTTATTTTTATTAGTATTCTGTTAAAAGAATTATTATTTTTTAAAGTAGTTATATTATATTACTTTTATTATTCTTGATATATCCATATTTTTATTAAAAGTAGTATTGTTGTTATATATATTTAGGATATATTTTATGAGCAAGGAGTATATTCATTGTAAAAAGATTATTATTTTTAGAAAGGTGTAATTTTATTATAATATTTATATTTTTGAAAAAAAGTTAAAGGTATTGAAAAATTTATTTTATTAATATTAATAATTCAAATTTCTTTATTGGGAATAAAAAAGAAATTTTAGTTTATATATTAACTTATTTTTAATTATGCTATAAAATCAATTTTTCAAAATAATACAAAAATTTTTTATTGGTCCCTTTGTGAATGTGTAGATGACCTATTTTTTATTATTTTTTTAAAAAAGAATTAATAAGCAGATATTTTAAAGTTAAATTGATCCTAATAAACGTTTATTAATGTATATTTTATTAATAAAAAATTTAATAGAATTATACTATATAATTTAAGAAATCTCGGACGTTTTTCTTCTTTTTTATCTATTTATTTTATTAACTTTAATTACTTATCATTCTTTTATAGCTAATTATATTACTATATTATATAACTACTAATATATAAAAAATTGGTATTATTAACACTATTATATTAAAACTTTTTGTAATATCACATCAAAAATAATAGATTTTATATATATTGATAAGAATATGATAAGTTTACTAGACAATTTTCAATAATATGGTATTTATAATGATTAATTATAGACAATTATCATGATTTTTTTAACATACACCAAAAAAATACATTATACAAAAAACTAGAGTTTAATTAAAGGGAGGTTAATTAAGAATAAAATAAATAGGATAAAAATTTATCCTATAATACTATTATTATCCTTTTGTTCTCATTAATCTCATATTTCCTAATGCACAGATGTATTCTGCTTCTTTACCTTCTGCTAATTGACCTTTTAAATCATCAGGTATTGGAAGTTCAACTGTTTCATAGGTTTCTAAGTCCATAAGTTGTACTTGATCACCCATAAGTGCTAATATTTGACCTGCTCTTTTATCAATGATAGGTACATCTACTTTTGCATTTACTGGTTTTACAAGACTTCTTTTTTGCCCATCAAATATTCCTACAGCTTCAATACGTGCTTTTGCTGCTCCGTGTTTACCTGGTGATGATGTAGACATACTGATAATTTTTGATGCTTCTCCACCTAATACTAAATATTTTCCTTTTTTTAATGATTTTATTTCTGCGACTTTAGTTGCCATGTGCTTAATCCTCTAATATGTTTTATAAATAAATAGAAACTTTTTTATTATGAATATACCTATTATCAGATTCAACTAGTATTAAGACTTTTAAAACTATAATTTAAAAATTCTTATTCTGATTTTTTATATTATTATAAAAATAAGATACTAAGTATACTACTTTTCCTAGTTTCTAAAATAAATAGTAATAAATTCATTTTGTATAATTTTCTTACATTCGTAAAAATTCAATTTTTTATTATTATACAAATAATTAGTTATAATATAATTATATTAAATCAACTTTATAAAGTTATAGTTTAAAAAAAATAGTTTAAAAATAAATATAATCTCTATGAATCATACAACGAAAACAGAATAATTATACTATTTAAAAAAAAGGGAGGAACCTTTAATTTAATTTAAATCCGTATGAATTTATATATAACTTTTTACAAAATATAAGAATACGTAAAAAAAATATTATAATGAGGAAATAAGAAATGAGTTTATATGCAACCAATAGAATGAAACCTAATGAATTAAAAACATTAGGACATTATACAGGCTTTATTTGTGTAGCTTTATCTTTATTTATGTTAATTCCTATAATATGTGGATGGATTTTCCATGATTCACAAAAATATCTAAACTCATTTTATATATCATTTTTAGCAACATTAATTGTTGGAGCAATATTATACTTCAAACTAAAACCAACAAGATTCACAGAACTATCATTCAAAGGATCTTTGATATTTGTTACAGCAATATGGTTTGTTGTAGCATTTTTTGCAGCATTACCCTTTTATTTATCTGGTGATTTATCATTTATTGATGCTATCTATGAATCCATGTCAGCAATTACAACTACTGGTTTTACAATGTATTCCTCCACATTCACATATAGTTATTCTATTGCAATGTGGAAATGTCTTACTCAATGGCTTGGTGGATTAGGTATTATACTTTTATTATTAGCATTAGTTCCATCAGCAACTAGTTTAAAAAAATTATATATTGCTGAAGGTAGAGCTGAACAAATCACACCAAGTATAAAACATACATCACGTATCTATTTTAAAATATATTTAATACTAACTAGTATAGGTATAATTTTATATTTATTAGCTGGTTTAAATTTATTTAATTCAATATGTTATACTTTTGCAGCTATTGCAACTGGTGGTTTTTCAATAAGTTCAGTTAGTGTTGACTTTTTTAACACACCAATTATCCAATTAGTTACAATTATCATAATGTTAGCTGGAGGTATGAATTTTTTAATTCATTACCAAATTATTAAAGGTAAATGGGGCAAGGTATATAAAGATGATGAATTAAAAACCATGTTTATATTAATAGCATTATCAACAATAATAATTGCAATTAATTTATATGTTAATGGATATTATAATCAATCAGTACCAACAATTATAGAACATTCTCTATTTCAAGTAGTTTCTGTTATTACTTCAACAGGTTTTCAATCTACATCAATTGATTATTGGCCACCTTTAAGCTATGTTGTATTAATTATATTGATGCTTACTGGTAGTAGTATGTGTTCTACTTCAGGTGGTATTAAATTATATAATATTGTAATAGCATTAAGATCTGTAGTATGGGAATTATATGAAATAATATTACCAAAAAATACTGTAATGCCACATAAATTATTCCATGACAAATATAAAGTTATTAAAAATGAAGAAATAAAACATGTGTTATTATTTATAATAGCATATTTATTAGTATTCATATTTAGTGTACTGATAGTTGCATGTTATAATGGTAATTTCGAATATATTATCATATCTGTAGCATCAGCATTAGGTAACACTGGTTTAGGTCCAACATTTATGAGTACATCAAGTCCATTTGTTGTTAAATTAATATTTATATTTGATTTCTGGATAGGTAGAATAGCTATTTGGCCAGTATTATTAGTTATATTATACTTTACAAGTATGGTTAAATATTACTGTGATAAAGTTATTAAAAACTAACTTAACCACCATTTTAAACTTTTTTTTAAACTTTTTTGGGGATGTGAATTAAATATTTTTTTTAGATAGTTTGTAGTTTGTTTATTTTTTGTTTTGGTTTTATTTTTGTTATTTGGTTTTATTTTTGTTATTTGGTTTTTTTTTGTTTTGTGTAGATTATATGTGT
>CAYNSJ010000104.1:0-6404 GCA_964399835.1 uncultured Methanobacteriaceae archaeon
AATTTATGATGAATGGTATCAATCATTTATAATAAAAGTTAGGTAATTGACTATATTTGAATATACTTATTTTTAAAAAAAAATTAAAAAGATTTAGAATAATATAAATCTGGAGTAATTACACCTAGTGGATTACTTATAATCTTCCTAGTTGAAGTTTTCATTATTTCAGATACTCTATCATCTAATTCTTTATTAAATGTTTGATTATCATAATCTGTTTTTGTCATATAATGAATGTTAATCATATAGTAATGATTATCTTTATTATATATGTATACTATTCCAATATAATCATAAGTTGTTTTAGTATTTCTTGCTGGATTAGCATAATATTCTTTACTAATATTCTCGCCTCTTAAACTTATGTTTTCAGATTTAAGAACTTGATAACCTCCACCATTATGTGATTTTATTTGTTCTCTAGTTTTATCAGATATTTGTGATTCCATCCAATCTTCCCATATATCAACAACCACATAACCATTTGTTATACTAATCATATTATTGGTATGATGTTCTTTTACATCAAAATGATATAAAACAGACCATTCATCAGGTACAGTAAATTCACTATTTTTCATAGAAACACCATGGTTTGATTGGAAACTTAGAAAATTATTGATATCATTTACATTTACCACAATAAGTCCCAATATTAAAATAGCAACGATAACTGTTAAAATTATTTTTAAATCTGAATTCATAATTTTACTCTCCTGTTTTGTTTTCACTATTTATTTTATTATTAGTAGCTTTAATACCTTTATGTTCTGTTTTAGCCCATGTTCTTTTTTGTCTACGTAACATATGATAAAATGTTATGAAAAACAATGGGATTAAATGGAATGAATATAACCAATATCCTATTAAACCATATATTAGTCCAAGAGGTGAGTAATGATCACGACATAATGTAACAAGTACTCCTGGTGTAAATCCAACTGCTGATATTATACCAATTATTAATGGAGCATCCATTTTTATAAATAATGTCTGGGAGAAGAAGAACCATCCAATGATATTTGTTATAAATGCTATAAAACCAAAGAATATTAACATATTTAGTCCATACCAAGCAACATGTTCTAATATACCAAATTTCCTAAATGCTGGTATTTTTGCACCTAAAATTTTTCCACTATATATAAACAATGTTTCAAAATTTCCTATAGACCAACGTTCTCTTTGTCTAAATAATAATTTCCATGTTGAAACAGCTTCTTGGTAAACAGAAACATCACCACAATATCGTATAGCTGCTCCATCAATCATTAATTTAACACTTAAATTTAAATCTTCAGTTATTGCAAATCCATCCCATCCATGACTTTTTATAATAGCATCTTTTTTAACAAGCTGTCCATTACCACCTAAAAATCCTGCTTTTCCAATAATATCTTTTGATCGTATGATATTACCAAAGTTTGCAAGTTCTATATGTTGCATATGTGTAATAAAGTTTTCATGTTTATTATACATTTCTACACGAGATTGAACTCCTTCTACTTCATCATCATTTAAGTAGGGAATAATTACACTTAAAAAATCTGGATCAACACGTGCATCTGCATCAAATACTGCAATTATTTCACCTTTACAAATTTGAAGTCCATCATTTAATACAAATCCTTTTCCTTTTCCAGACCTAGGTGGTACTCTGGTTATTATTTTGATAAAGTCATTTTCTTTTTTAAGGTCATTTAATACTTCTGCAGTATTATCAGTTGAACCATCATTAACAACAATTAATTCATAATTTCTTTTACCATCAAGATAATAATCCATAGCTCCTAAACTTTCTACACAGTCAGCAATTGTATACTCTTCATTATGAGCAGGTACAATAATTGTAACATAAGGTGGAACTTCATAAGGTATAGGTTCATCTTGTTTAAATAAACTTGCAACAGCTTGAACTATCATAATTGCGGCAGGTACAGCAAGAACATATTGTAGCCATGTAATATTTAAAGTTAATATACCTAAAATTACAATAAATAATGAAATACTTAATATAAGAATTACATGAGCTTTTTCTATTTTTAACTCAATATTCTTATCATACATTTTATTTTCGATAGCATATACTTTGTTAATATTTTCATTATTTTTTTGTAATGCTACTTCAATATTTCTTTCTAAATCTGCTTTATTAAATGGTTTTTTTATATAACCATATGGTGCTACTTTAAGAGCATCTTGAACAACTCTACTGTTAGTATTTGCAGTTAAAAAAATGATAGGTATATTTAGAGTTTCAATTTCTTCAGATACTTCAATACCATTCATATTGCCTTTAATATAAATATCCATTAATATAATATCAGGCATATGTTTTTTTGCAGATGCAATAGCATCATCACTACTGACAGATATTCCTACAACTTCGTATCCTAATTTTTCTAATGTATTTTTAATATCCATTGCAGTAATCATTTCATCTTCTACAATAAGAATTCTAATATTCTTAGGAAGTACATTTTTCTTGTTATGGTTATCCTGTGAAGCATATTTTTTATCTTTAACAAATTTTGCTCCATGTAAATATTCATTTTTTGCTTTATCTGATAAAAATTCTTCTGTACTAATCTTTTGATTAATACGATCTGCTGATGTTTGATTAGTTTTATCTTTTTCTTTCTTGTCTACAAGTCCTCTAGCTAAATCAATTTTTTCAGTTTCAATTTTAGCTCTATTTATTGCAAATTCAATAGTTCTAACTACATTTGAAATAATATAAGGTTTACGTATAAATCCATAGGCAGGATCTATATTAGCTTCACTAAATGTTTTTTTATCAGAGTTGGCTGTTAAATAAACAACTGGTAAGTCTAAAGCTAATATCTTTTTTGAAGCTTCTATTCCTGACATTTCTCCTTTAAGGTTTATATCCATTAAAGTTAAGTCTGGACGTTTTTCAGCTGCAGTATATACAGCATCTTCTCCAGTTACTTCTATTCCTATTATATTATATCCTTTTTTTTCTAATTGAATTTTTAAATCAAATGCTGTTATTGTTTCATCTTCAACTATTAATATATCAGTCACTAAAAAATCCCCTCCTTTAATTATTAGTGTATTAAAATTAATTTAATTAAAAAAAAAATTTTAAAGGTATCTTGAGAAATTAATGTATTTAAAAAAAATTTTAAAGGTATCTTGAGAAATTAATGTATTTAAAAAAAATTTTAAAGGTTTATTAAAAAAAATAAGTTTGTGTTGAAAGTTTTTTGTTGTGTTGAAAAATATTTTAATAATAAAAATATTTACTTAATTATTTTTTTTAAGTTTATTCATCATCTTCTTCAAAAGCTGATTTAACTGTACGAGCTACTTCTTTTCTATTGAATGGTTTTTTGATGTAACCAAATGGTGTTGTTTGCATAGCTTCAGATACAATTCTGTTATCAGTACTTGCTGTTAAGTAAATTACAGGAATATTTAATGGTTCAATTTCTTTTGTAACTTCAATACCGGTCATATCACCTTTTAAGAAAATATCCATAAGGACAAGATCTGGTGATTTTTCATTAATTAACTGAACAGCTTGTGGACCTGTAATAGCAATTCCTACTACTTCAAAGCCTAATTTTATTAAAATTGTTTTTAAATCTAATGCTGTTATAAGTTCATTCTCAACTATAAAAATTTTTTTACTCATAATTTTCCTCCAGTGCTAGAATTGATAATTTTAAGATGATTAAATAAATCCCCTTTAATATATTTAATCTTTTATAATTTATTTATATTAAACTCTTTTAATAATAAAAAATTTAAATGAACATCTAAATTTATATTTTATGCTTAAAATTATCTTTTTTTAGTGTTTCGTTAGTATGTAATTTAAAACGGAATATAATAAACAGTAATAACCATACTAGTTAAACTTTAATTACTTTTCCCATCTTAATTACTTTTTTTAATGATAACTATTATCTTAATATATATTTATATATTTCTTTTTCTATTATAATGTTTTTAGTTTTAATAGTCATATTAAGAAAATAAAGATGTAATATAAAGGTTATTATTAGAATTTCTTAATTAATAAAATCTATATGAATGTTTAAATATTATTTAAAAAATTTAATTAGTGAATAATAAATTTTAATGAGATTATTTTTGACTAAATTATAAATTTTAAGAAAAAGTTTTATTTAATTAGTTAAATAGTAAAAAAATAAGTAAAAAATAAAAAAACAGATTTATAATTTAAATTCTATATCTAACTCTACACCATTATCTGTTTTTAATTCTTCTTTAGCTTGTAATTGTTTTATTAATGCTTTCATTAAACCAAAACCAAATCCGGGTTTTAGTTCTTTAATTCCTATTCCATTATCTTTCAATACTAATTTATAAATATCATCTCGTTTAGTAAAGGTTATTGTTATTTTTCCTTTGTTATTAGGAAATGCATATTTTATTGAATTTGTTAAAAATTCATTTATAATTAAACCTAATGGAACTGAGTTATCCATATCCATATAAATTTCATTTGTGTTATCATCATAGTTTATAATATCATAATCGATATAAATCTCTTGATCTACAATGTAAGAACTAGTTATTTCTGTTAGTAAATTAGTAAAGTACGTACTAATTTTCATTGAACCAAATTCTTGTGTTTGATAAAATGTTTCGTGTACTAATCCCATAGATCTTATTCTATTCTGAGCTTCTTTAAATAATTCTTTTGATTTTTCGTCATCAATAGTCTCTGATTGTAAACTTAATAAACTATTTATTACTTGTAAGTTATTTTTAACTCTATGATGAATTTCAGAAAGTAATGCATCTTTTTCCATAATCATATTTTCCATTAATGATTCTGATTTTTTATGTGAAGTTAAATCAAATAATGAAAATACATTTCCTTTATATTTTTTATTAATATATACAGGATTTATCCATCCACTTAAGAAATAATCTTTTTTACTATTTTCTATAGTATACCATTTTTCTACTTCAATAGGTCTTGATAATCTTCTTGATTCTCTGAAACCTTCATAAATGTTATCATCGAATTTATTTATATAATCTTTAAGATATTCCTTATCTTCACTATAATTAATAATCTTTTTCATAGGTTTGTTAATATATACTATCTTATTATCTTCATCAGCATATAATATTGCATCACTTAATGTAGATAATATGATTTCATAGTATGTTGAAGCTCCAACAAATTTTGTTTTCATTGAATCCATTTTTTTTAAACCTATATTCTCTTTATAAACTATTAAAAAAGTTAATAGTATTACAACAAATATATTTAACACAGCAAATAAACTTAATCCTAATTCATAATTAATTTTATGTGCAGTAACAAAATTTATTAATAAAAATGATACACAAATTATAAAAAACATATTAAATAATAAAAGTTTTCTATGTTCCGTAGTGTACTTTGTATAATAATATCTTAAAAGACCTTTATCTGGTCGTGTATGAAGTATAAGTAATCCTACAAATAAATGGTTTATTAAATAATAAAATGCAATATTTAAATTTACCATATATCCTACTGCAAAGTAAAATACTCCAAAAAAACCTGCAAGAATATTAAATACTTGTAATATTTGTACTATATATATATAACTGCATCATTATCAGAAAACAACATAGCTACTGATATAACATTAATTAATTGAAGTATTATTAACCAAAAATATGAAGGATAATAATTTAGTCCTAATAATTTATAAGCTAATATTGGATTGACGAATAACAGTACTATTGAAGCAATTATACCTATAATAAAAATTGATAAAGAAATTCTATAATACTTCCTATAGTCAATAATTATAAATAATAATATTATAGAAATGATTGTAGTCTCAAAAACTGATCCAAATAATGATGTTACCCCTAAGAAAAAATATGGGTATATTAACAAGGCAATATTAGATAATAATATTAG
The DNA here is from genome assembly GCA_964399835.1 of uncultured Methanobacteriaceae archaeon. GTDB lineage: Archaea > Methanobacteriota > Methanobacteria > Methanobacteriales > Methanobacteriaceae > Methanosphaera. Next base: position 5,927 of record CAYNSJ010000104.1, read on the forward strand.
AATTGCAGCAATACGACTGTATTTATTTACCTTTCTTATGAGTGCAGGATCTGGATCAATATTTGGACGCTTTAATTTAAACATGATTTATCCCATCTTTGAAGCTTTTAATTTAAATAATCTTTTATATTAATAATATATTAAATTAGGATTATTTAAAATTATTTAAGAAATAAAACTTATTATAGAAATATCTTAATATAATTTAATTTAATCTAATAAAAGGATATTCGTTGTTATTTTATTAAATTATTCTAGAATATCTTCTTTTGGTAAGTTTTATTCATAGTTAGATTATAGACTTATAATTAGTAGTTGTCTTAATTAAATAAAATTCGTTAATTTAATAAATAAATATTAATGCTTATTTTATTTAATAATTAGTTATTAAACTTAATTTTGTTATATGTATAAAAGTTAACGGCATTGTTTAGAATCTTGCTGATGAAGTGTTTGTGAGTTTTTTAATTATTTGTTG
>CAYNSJ010000105.1:0-6150 GCA_964399835.1 uncultured Methanobacteriaceae archaeon
TAAATAATGAATTTTTAAATAATTCAGCAAAACATATACACGAGTGTAATTGAATTGAGTTATTTTATGTAGAATATTAATAAATAGAACATATGTTTACTAATTTTATTTTTTATTTTATTAAAATAAACTATTAGATATTATAATATTTTTAACTACTTTTTTATCATATTTTTATATTATATTATAAAACATCTATATTTATATATTAATAAATATAAAATATGTTTACTAATCTTATTTTTTAATAATTATTTAAAGGAAGGTTAACTCTAATGAATAATAGTGATTTTTTTAATTTTGAGGAAAATATTTGTGATTTTCCATTTTATAATAAAGAATATCCCTTATCAAAACTTGGCTTAATATCATTTATTATAGCATTTATTATTCCTATTATCATTATGTTTTCAAATATTAAAATGGGTGGTCATTTTGATATAATGCTTTTAGTTCTTGGTATTACAGCTATTGGCATTGCATCACATGGTGATTTTACATCTATCTGTAAAAGATTAAAAATTAGTGATATAAATCTGATTTTTAAAATGATTATCTTAGAAATAATTTTTACACTAACCATTTCATTAATTGAAACTATAGTATTTCATGTAAATATAAATTCTAATATTATCAATTCATCTATTTTAACTTATATTGAAGTTGTAATTGGTTTATTTGGTGAAGAACTCTTTGTATTAATTGGATTTTTTATATTTACATTTATATTATATAAGTTTACAAGTAATCGTAATGTTTCTGTTAGTGTAGCTGTATTTCTTTCATTGAGTATATTTGGACTTTTACATTATCCTGTTTATGGTAATGTTCTACATTCTCTTGTTGCAATTGGTTATACATCAATATTTACAATTTATACTTATTTAAAGACTAAGAATATATTTGTTTCATATTTAACACATCTAATCTTTGATTTTATATTTATTGGCCTTGGTGTGTTATATCATGCTGATGTTACGTCATATTTATTGTTTTTGATCTAAATTTTTAGATTTTTAATTTTTTTAATTATTTCACTATATTTATATGTTAATAAAGATAAAGTATTTTTAATTAATATCATATTTGTAATTATTAATCATGGAGGTTAGAACTTTATGAGTGATATTGATTTCTTTGATTTTGAAGAAAAAATTTGTGATTTTCCTTTTTATAATAATGAGTATCCATTATCAAAGATTGGTTTAATAGCATTAATTATAGCATTTATTATTCCACTTATTTCTATGTTATTTAATATTACTAATGGTAATGTAATTGGTTTAATATCTTTAATTTTAGGTATTACTGCAGTTGGTATTGCTGCAAATGGTGATTTTAGTTCTATTTGTAAGAGTTTAAAAAGAAGTGATATCAATTTAATTATTTTAGTTGTTATTCTACAATTTGTTTTTGCAGTTATTATTAATACCATTGAAGTTAGTATATTGGGAATGAATATAAATTCAAATTCATTAAGTGATTCATTACATTCTATTTATTATTATATTGGAACATTATTTGAATTGTTTGGTGAAGAACTCTTTAAAATAATTGGGTTTTTTATATTCACTTATGTAATATATAAATTTACCAGTAATCGTAAGATTTCTGTTGGTATAGCTGTATTTCTTTCACTTACTTTATTTTGAATTATTCATATAACATTTTATTGTAATTTTTTTCATGCACTAATTGTAACAGGTTATACATCAATATTTATGATGTATGCATATTTGAAAACTAAAAATATATTTGTTTCATATGTAGCACATGTAATATTTGATTATACACTTGTCATGATTCACATATTAAACACATTAACTTAATAATATTATATTTTACTTCTCATTTACTCTTTTTTAAATATTATACAGCTTTTTAATCATTTATATTTATATATTAATAAATATAGACTATTTTTAATAATAAATGTAATTTACAATAATAAATTAAAAGGAAAGTTAATTCTATGAGTAAAAGTGATTATTTTAATTTTGAAGAAAAAATTTGTGATTTTCCATTTTATAATAAAGAGTATTCGCTGTCAAAATATGGTTTAATAGCATTTATTATAGCTTTTTTTGTACCAACTATTATCATGTTTTCTGATATTAATATGAATAACTATTTTGGAATATTTATTTTAATATTGGGTCTTATTGCTATTGGTATAGCGTCATATGGTGATTTTACATCTATCTGTAAAAAATTAAAATTTAGTGATGTAAGTTTAATTATTGAAATGGTTATTCTACAATTTGTTTTTGCAACGGTTGTTAGTTTGATTGAAACTTTTATATTTGGAGTTCATATTAATGCAAATCCTATTGTTGATCAATCACAAAATATTTATAGTTATATACAAGTAATATTTGATTTGTTCGGTGAGGAACTATTTAAATTAATTGGTATTTTCTTATTTGCATATGTAATATATAAGTTTACAAATAACCGTAAGAAGTCTATTGTTATTGCAGTAGTTTTATCATTAAGTATATTTGGTCTTATGCATTATCCTGTTTATGGTAATGTTTTTCATGCTCTTGTTGCAATTGGCTATGCATCAATATTTACAGTATATACCTATTTAAAAACTAAGAATATATTTGTTTCATATTTAACACATTTAATCTTTGATTTTACAGGAATTGGATTTGTATTACTTTTCAAGGTTTTTAGTATTACACCACATGTATTATCATTGATTTAAAATAAAAATTTTATTATTTTTTTGAAAATGATTATTAATAATTTTATTTTCTTTTTATTACACTTTATATTACTTTTTCTTTTTATATTATTATTAAAATTAAATTAATTGTTAATCTAACCTATTTTTCAATAAAATCAAGTTTATACTTTTTTATTTAGTCAGGTTTTTAACTTTTTAATTAAATAAACAAGAATATTATTAAAGTAATAAAATTAAAGTAATAAAATTAAAGTAATAAAAAATAACAATGATAAAATTCTAAAAATATAAAAAAAAGACTGTTTACATTTTTTAAAAAATAGAGTTAATTCAAAAAATAAAAGAATATCTAATGAGAACACGTAAATAAAACTCATTAGATTTTATATTTTATTTAATTATATTAATTATGTCGTTTATATGCTTAACCGTATGCGTCTACGTATTCTTCAACAATATCAGAATATTCTTTTCTTATGTCTTCCCATGTTTTACCTTCATCAACAATAGCATCTGCTAATTTAGGTACATGGTAAGCTTGTACACCATAGAAAGTTTGAGGAGTTTCTTCTACGAAATCACGACGTACAGCTCCACCTCCACATCCTATAGGTACATCTACACCTTGTTCTTGCATTAAAGCTACAATTTTACCAAATGCAGTCATGGTTGTTGTCATTAAAGCTGTTGCTGTAACGAGTGCAGGTTTTACTTCTTTGACTTTATCTACAACTGTTTGGTTAGGTACGTCACGACCAAGATCTACTGCGTCGTATCCATTTGCGTTTAAGAACATAACAACAAGGTTTTTACCAATATCGTGAGGGTCTCCTTCAACAGAACAACTTACAACAGCTGCTTTTGTTTCTGCTTTGTGACCCATTTTTGCTTCACAAATACCTACTCCGCTCATCATTGCATCTCCTGAGAGCATAAGATCAGGTAAGAAGTATATACCTTTTGTATAGAGAGCACTTACACAGTCCATACCTTTCATTAAAGCACTATTAATTAAATCAACTGGGTCTTCACCTGCATCAATTGCTTCGTTGGTTTTTTCATTGGTTGTATCTGTGTCACCATATAATACATATAAAGCGATTTCTCTTTTAATTCCTTCTGCTGGTAATATTTCTACTACTTCTGGGTCTTCTTCTGGTTTAACAGCAGCACCATTAATTACTACATTATATCTAACTGCGATGTTTTTATATTCTATTTTATTATAAAATTCTTCTAAAGAGCTTGCCATTTCTACACACATCCAAATTTTTTATTTAAATTTCCTAATATCTCCTAGTTACCAAATTATAATTCGTAACATGCAGGGTCAAAGTCTTTTACTTTTCTATCATATCGTTTTACACATGTTTTTATGAATTTATCTTGATCATCTGGTAATTGTTCAAATGTTTTTTGAGCGGAGTCGAGTGAATCTCTTTCGAATCTTGTTAATAAGATACGTTGTTGATCTACTGCTTCGTTAATTACTTCACAGCATTTAAGTGCTCCTGCACGTGCTCTGAGGTATGGGTTTTCTCCTTCAGCTATAATTGCTTCTCCTATTTTGTAAGCACTATCATATGCTAATACTATACCTTGAGGGTCTCGGTATTTATCTGCAAGAACAAGATTATCTCTTAGATCTTTTGCAGTTCCTGTAGCTTTTGCAGTGTTCATTAATGCACATAGTGCAGATTCATCAGTCCATACATCAGATACTGCTGCTGATATTAAATTTAATTGAGCACCTGCTGCACCTATTGGTATATTTGCAACTGATTTTATGACAGGATTTTCGTATGCACAATCTACTATAGAAGCAGTTGCTCCACATTCGACTGCTACAAGACTTTTTGCTGCTGCGATTGATCTTGTTACAGCTGCTACTGTGTGTGATACATCCTCATCAATTAATCCACCTGCTTGAATCGTTGCATCGTTAGCTGATACACAAGAATCTCCACCAGCAACAACATTATTTTTGTTTGCTATGTCAACAATTTTTGTCCACATATATTCCGTATCAATAGAACCTAATACACCAATAGCGAATAATATAGCTCGGATATCTCCTCTTGAAATACCATAGTCTGCTACAGCTTTACCACCGATAGTTTTTGCACATAATGCAGATGCACCATTTTCAGCACATGCTTCGAATGATTCATCCATAGCTGTGTCTAAGTCAGATCCTTTTAAACCTGTTTTTTCGTCACGTATATCTGCAACAGTTGTCACTAAAGATGTTGCTGTTCCATATTTGTCGTTCATTTCTTCTAATTTTTCAGCTTGAACAGCAGTAAAACTTGCAGAGTCTTCTTTACTTTGTTGTACAAATTCTAATTCTGCTTGCATTGCTGGTAATCCAATTGCTAATCCTTTTTGACATGCTTCTGATCCATCAAATCCTTCTGTTGGTGCTACTTTTATGTTTGGTATAACGTTACCTGCACCTACAACTTGACTCCATCCCATTTTAACAGGATTTTTAGCTTCTCCGAATAACATATCTTCTGCATTTTCGGTTTCCATTTTTGTAAAATATTTTCTTGACATATATTTTCACCACTAAAATTGATTTAGTTCAATAATATAATTTTATACCCACATAAATTATTGAAAGGTAATATTAGTCCTATTAATTCTAGTACTACCTCTTTACATGTAATAGTTAGGAGCTAGTTATATAAAAAGGTTTCATATTAGTCCTATAATTATTTTTTTTTAATATTATCTTTTGTAAGTTATAAATAGGACTAATTTCCATAATAACTTCTATAAAAAGATTACTGTTTCTTTATATATTTTTAGAATTGATTATAAAGATAATTTTAAAATGTAATAATTATATTCTTAATACTTTAAATTTAATCCAAATTATATTATTATATTATTCCAATTGATTTGATAGAAAGTTAAAAATATTTTAATTTATTTTTTTTAAAAAAAGGAAGGTAGTATATGATTAAGTTATTTTTTAATCACAAAGATAATATTCTTTTACTAGCATTACTACTTCTTTAGCTTCTTCTGCTTGATCTGAAGGTACTTTAAATGATATGGGTGCATTATATGGTATCTCACCAATGAATTCTGTGTTCCCTTCAAGTCCTATTTTGATATCTACATCAAAATCAAGAGTACCTGCTGTTTCATATGAAATTGTTTTAATAACTTTTTTAGGGAAGAATTTTACTTCTACTTTTTTACCACTTATTCCTTGTACATCTATAAAATAGATACCAAGGTCTGTTAATATTATTGAATCTCTAAAAAACTCAAAAGAATGTATAACTTCTTCATCTTCAAATAAATATTCTGTAACTACGGATAAATCTGCACCAACATCTGCATGACCTACCATTTTATCGAGTAATCCCATATATGTTCCTCTCTTGTTATTTTTTAAGATAAGCTTATTTTCATTATCTCTATTAATCTTTTTGGTTTTA
>CAYNSJ010000106.1:0-6135 GCA_964399835.1 uncultured Methanobacteriaceae archaeon
GAAAACATTACAAGCTTAGGATTAGTAGTAATCACCAACCTCACACTACAATTTGGAGGTACATTATCATTTTTAGATGGTGATGGTACAGGATATAAAATAGAATTTGATGATGCATAAATTCAAAAGTATTCTTATTATAAAAAGAATCAATACTAAAGTTTTTACTATTTTTTATTTCATTTTTTTTTACATATTTAAAGTTGTTAAAATTTGTTTGAATATTTTATTAGAATCTTATAATCTATAATTTAAAAAAATAGGTCTATATAGAAGATTAAATGTATTTAGAGTAGTAACTAATAAAGTTACTACTTAATACGTTATTTTTATCTAATTTTTATTTGTGTATGTTTGGATCTGTTGGTGCGGTGTTGTTGTATAATTTATTATTAGTGTTGATTAAAGTTCCATTGTATATTGATATTGCTCCACCAGCTACTGTTGCATTGTTGTATGCGAGTCTTGAGTTTGTAAGTGTTACTGTTGAGTTGTATACATCTAATGCTCCACCGTATTGTGTTGCATTGTTTATGTTTAATGTTGAGTTTCCGATTAATGCTGTGGAATTTATGATTGCTACTGCTCCACCATATTTTGCATTGTTTTTAACTAATTGTGAATTGAATACTGTTATTAAACCTTTTGATGCTATTGCTCCACCAGATATTGTTGCATTGTTGTATTTTAGTGTGGATTTTATTAACAATATATTACCATTGTCGTTGTATATTGCTCCACCGTATTTTGTTGCATTGTTTAGGTAGAGATTAGAATTTGTTATTATTGCTGTTGAGTTGTATACTTCTATTGCTCCACCATTTATTGTTGCTTTGTTTTTGTTTATTGTACTGTTTGTGATTATTAGGTTTCCGTATGATGCTATTGCTCCACCGTATTGTGCTTTTGAGTTTTGTATGTTGGTGTTTTCTATTGTTGTGTTGGATTGGTATGAGTATATTGCTCCACCAGTATGTCTTACTTTGTTTAATGTAAATTTAGAGTTTAGTATTACAGCTTGACTGTATCCTGTTGCTATTGCTCCACCGTAACTAGCTTTGTTATTATAGAAGTTTGCATATGATACTGTGAATGTTGTATTTTGGATAACTATTGCTCCACCTAAGATACCTGTGTTATTGCCAAAGTAAGCATATGTTATTGTAACTTCTGAATTGTTAGCTGCTATTGCTCCACCATAAATAGCTGTGTTGTTTATTAAATCATTTTTATATAATGTTAATTCACTATTATTTGTATATATTGCTCCACCATCGTTAGCTGTATTATTGATTAATCCATCTTCTTTTAGGAAGAGTGTTCCATTGTCATTGTATATTGCTCCACCATTTTTAGATGCGTTGTTTATGTAAAGGTATGTGTTGATTATATCTGCTGTTCCTTCATAGTTGTATATTGCTCCACCATTGGTTGCTGTGTTATTTATTAAATCAGTTTTTATAATGTTGATTGTGCTTTTTGTGTTGTATATTGCTCCACCGTACGTTGCATTATTATTTATAAATAAACAATTTGAAACTGTTAGGTTACCAGCATTTTCAATAGCTCCTCCCCATTTTGCTGTGTTATTTGAGAAGATAGAATCTGTAATAGTAATATTACCATAATAATTAAAGATTGATCCTGCTTTTTCAGATCTTGTGTTCATTATTGTTGTTTTATCTATCTTTGTTGTTGAATTATCGTTGTATATTGCTCCAGTTACTGTTGCATTGTTGTTATTAAAGGTATCATTATATATTAATACATCTGAATTATTATTGTTGTATATTGCTCCACCAAATGTTGCTGTGTTGTTGTAGAAGTTTGAATTTGTGATATTGCATTCTGATGCATATATATTAATTGCTCCTCCATCTCCTCTAGTTTTGTTATATATTGCTTGGTTGTTTGTAAATGTACAGTTATCTATAGTACTGGTACTGTTTGTTATTTCTATTGCTCCACCATAATGAGCTGTGTTGTTTGTTAATTGATTATTTGATATTTTTATATCGGATTCAGTTATGAATATTGCTCCAGCTGTATAAGTACAGTTGTTGTTTATAAAGTTGTTGTTTATAATATTTCCTTCACAGTATCTTATGGCTATTGCTCCTCCATATCCTGCAGTTGTATTACATAGAAGTTGATTATTTTCTAGAATACAATTATCAATATTTATTAATGAATATTCTGCTTCTATTGCTCCACCAGAGAAAGAACAGGTATTATTGGTAAAATATGAATCATTGACATTGGTTATTGATCCAATTATATTTATTGCTCCTCCCCATCCTGTGGAAGAATTACTATTTACTGTATTATTAATAAATGCACAGCTAGTTATATAACCTTCTGAATCAATTATAGTTATAGCACCATTACTGAACGTTGCACTGTTTTTATAAAATACACTATCATTTATTGTATAACTTGAATTTCTAATATATAATGTACCAGAATCCATTGCTTTGTTATTTATAAAAGCACAGTGGTTAATATATAAACAGTTATCTACTGATATTATTGCACCACCAATGTTATCTGCAGTATCATTTGCAAATAATATTGATGTTAATGTTAAATTACCATAGTTGTATATTGCACCAGCATTACCAGAACTACCTGTAGCATTACTATAAATTTTAGTACTGTTTACTATTGAAAGATTGGTCATTGTAGTAGTACTTGTACTATTAATTAGGAACATTCTTTCTCCAGAGTAATTACCAGTTAATTTAGTGTAATTTGGAGATTCTCCAATGATATTTAAGTTGTTGTTGATTGTGATATTATTTACTACGTATACTCCGTTAGCGATGTATATTGTTGATCCGTTGGTTATTGTGTTTATTCTGTCTTGTGTTATTGTTTTCCATGGACTATCTATTGATCCTGTTCCATTGTCATCAGTTGCTGTTGCGTTGAAGTAGTAGTTGTTTGTTGTGTCAGCTTTTAGTGTTGCTGTTTTTAGTGTGGTTGTTTTTGTTGTGTTGTAGTTGTATATGTTTGGATCTGTTGGTGCTGTGTTGTTGTATAGTTTGTTGTTGGTGTTTGTTAGATTTCCATTAACTATATCTATTGCTCCACCTGCATCATCTGCATGGTTGTATGCAAATCTGGAGTTGGTTACTATTGCTGTTGAGTTGAATATATCTAGTGCTCCACCTATTATTGTTGCATTGTTCATGCTTAATGTTGAGTTTGTTATTATTGTTGTTGAATTTCTGATTGTCACTGCTCCACCATAGTTTGCTGTATTTTTAACTAATTGTGAGTTTAGTATGGTTATTAAACCTTCTGATCCTATTGCTCCTCCTCTTATTGCGTTGTTGTATTTTAGTGTGGATTTGGTTAATAATATATTTCCATTACTATTAAATATTGCTCCACCAAAATCTGTTGCATTGTTTAAGTAAATATTTGTGTTTGTTATTATTGCTGTTGAGTTGTATACTTCTATTGCTCCACCTTCTTTTGTTGCAATGTTTTTGTTTAGTGTACTATTTGTTACTATTAAGTTTCCATATGATGCTATTGCTCCACCATATTCTGCTTTTGAATTTTGTATATTAGTGTTTTCTACTGTTGTGTTGGATTGATAGGAGGCTATTGCTCCACCAGCATGTCTTACTTTATTTAATAAGAATTTAGAGTTTAATATTACAGCTTGACTGTATTGAGCTTCTATAGCTCCACCGAAACTAGCTTTGTTATTATAGAAGTTTGCATATGATACTATTAAGTTGGTATTATTTGTGAGTATTGCTCCACCTATTATACCTGTGTTATTGCCAAAGTAAGCATATGTTATTGTGAGTCTTGTGTTTTTAGCTGCTATTGCTCCACCGTATGTTGCTGTGTTATTAGATAATTCACATTTGTATATTGTTAATTCTGTACCGTTTGTGTATATTGCTCCACCGGCTATAGCTGTATTATTGATTAATCCATCTTCTTTTAGGAAGAGTGTTCCATTGTCATTGTATATTGCTCCACCATTTTTAGATGCGTTGTTTATGTAAAGGTATGTGTTGATTATATCTGCTGTTCCTTCATAGTTGTATATTGCTCCACCATTGGTTGCTGTGTTATTTATTAAATCAGTTTTTATAATGTTGATTGTGCTTTTTGTGTTGTATATTGCTCCACCGTACGTTGCGTTGTTATTTATGAATTCAGTTTCATTAATTAATGTGTTACCATAATTTAGTATTGCTCCACCGTATTTTGCATTGTTTTTTGTGAAGCTAGTGTTTGTAATAATTAAATTACCTGTATTTGCTATTGCTCCACCATTTTTTATGGATGTATTGTTTGTGAAGATTGAATCGGTAATAGTTAGATTACCATAATAATTATAAACAGCTCCTACAGTGTTGGATGTTGTATTGGTTATAGTTGAATTAGTTATATCCATGGTTGAGTTAAGATTTACTATTGCTCCACCCATTGTTGCATTGTTATTATTAAATGTGTTATTTGTTATTGTTGCAGTTGATGTATTATTAGCATATAATGCTCCACCGAATCTTGCGGTGTTGTTTTCAAATAGGTTGTTGGTTAGTGTGATGTTGGTTTGTTCTAGTTCTATTGCTCCTCCCATGTAAGAAGCTATGTTGTTATAGAATTTGGAGTCTGTGATTTCAACTTGATTTATCCATGGATCTTGATATCCCATTAGATTAATTGCTCCACCATATCCTTCAGTTGAGTTACCTATTGCTTGGTTGTTTATAAATGTACAGTTATCTATAGTACTGTTACTACATAGTATGTCTAATGCTCCACCACTATTAGAACAACTATTATTTTCAAATGTAGAATCACCGATAAGTATTTCAGAGCTTACTGATGATATTGCTCCACCATATCCCTCAGTTATATTATATATTGCTTTGTTGTTAGTAAATGTACAATTACCAATAATTGAACTACTATTAGTTATATCTATTGCTCCACCAGAATAATTACTTGTATTATTAATAAATAAAGTATTAGTTATAAAGCTATATGAATTTAATAGTTCTATTGCTCCACCATTTCCAGTATTGTTAGTAAATGTATTTTCATCTATTACTATTATTGCATTATTATTGTTAAATATTGCTCCACCCGATAGTGCATTGTTGTTAGTAAATGTATCATTAGTTGATATTATAATTGAAGTATCATTATTATATATTGCTCCACCGAATCTTGCTTGGTTGTTTGTAAATATGTTGTCTGTTAATGTTGTATTTGAATTATCTATAATTATTGCTCCACCATCATATGTACATGTATTATTGTCAAATTCTGAATTAGTAATGTTGATATTATTATCTACAGAATTTATAGCTCCTCCCCAACCACTGGTTAAGTTTCCTAATACTTTGTTATCTTTAAATAGACAATTATCAATAGTAACATTACTATATTCTATATCTACAGCTCCACCTACAAAACTACAAGTATTATTGTAAAATATGGTACTTGTAATATTACTTTCAGAATCCATTATAAGTATTGCTCCGCCCCAACCAGAGGTAAGATTAGTTGATAATACATTATTAAATAAATAGGATTTATCAATTGTACCTTTTGAGTTCTTATTTATATAAATAGCACCACCCTCTTTTGCAGTGTTATTAATAAATCCACTATAAACTATTGTATATGTTGAATTGGAAATATATATTGCACCACCATTAGATCCACTATTATTCACAAAAACACAGTCAATAATGGTCATATTACTACTTTTTGATACAACTGCACCACCATAGTTATCTGCTATGTTATTTTTAAATAATATGTTAGTTAATGTTAAATTACCATAGCTGTATATTGCACCACCATTACCAGAACTACCTGTAGCATTATTATAAATTTTACTACCATTTACCATTGAAAGGTTGGTAATTGTAGTAGTACTTGTAGCGTTTATACGGAATATTCTGTTTCCTGAGTAATTACCTGTGATTGTAGTATTTAATATTGATTGACCAACAAGATTTAGATCATTGTTTATTGTAATATTATTTACTACATATATTCCGTTAGCAATGTATGCTGTTGATCCGTTGGTTATAGTATTTATTCTATCTTGTGTTATTGTTTTCCATGGACTATCACTTGATCCAGTTCCAT
>CAYNSJ010000107.1:0-5942 GCA_964399835.1 uncultured Methanobacteriaceae archaeon
ATAGATTTTTTCTAAATTATGAGTCTCAATAGCATATTTCATTTTATTCATCACCTCCCCCTTTTATCATGTTATTAGTTATATAGTTTAATTACAAAATCATATCTTGTACAAAATTTGTTAGTATATTGTTTTTTTCAGATTTAGTTAGTGATTTTATTGTATTTAATGTATCTTTTCCTTCTTGTGTGATTTCATACATTTTGACTTTATGATTTCCATTTAATTCTTCTGAACTTATTATTAATCCTTCTTTTTCTAATGAGTGTAATATAGGATATACAGAACTTCCATGGATTACAGTTATATCATTTATTTTAGAAGTATCATTTATTTTTGAGATTAAACCATATCCATGGATTTTTTCTTTACTTATAATCCATAGAATAAAAATTTTTCTTACTCCTTTTAGTAACGATTTAAGAAATTTATCCTCTTTTATAGAATCTTTATCGTTTTCTTCTTTTTTGGTAGTAACCACCCCTAAAAATCCTCCATAAATTTTTAATAACAATAATAATTTTTAATAATATTTAGTACAATTAAATTATATGTATAAAAATATATATATAATTTTTTATACATTACTTTTATCATAAAAATAAATAAAAAAAACAGAACAATATAAATAAAAATAGCTATGTTACAATATATATAATAATTAATATATAAACAATATGATAAAATAACACAACAAATAAAACTTTTTAACAACATAATTTACCTTAAAACATAACGAGGGATAAAGTTAATGACAAGTACTGTATTATTTACTAAAATAACATCACAAAACAAAGAAAATAACATGAACAAAATTCAACAATTATATAAAAAATTATCATTTGATAATAAAATTAAAGAAAACAACAAAGTTGCAATTAAAGTAAATTTTGAAGAACAAGATGAAACTTATCTTTATTCAGCTAAATTAATTGTAGATGAAATTAAAAAAATAAATGGAAAACCATTTCTAACTGATACTAATACATTATATCATTTAAATAGAAATAAAAATATTAATAATTCAGAAACAAGTATTGAAGATAAACATTACTCTGTTGTAGATGCTCCAATTATATTAGCAGATGGATTGGATGGAAATAATCAAGTAAATATTGAAATTAATAAAGATATTTTTGATATAATCCATATTGCCCAAGATATATATGAAAGTGATGCTATTATTGTAATGTCCCATGTCAAAGGTCATCAATTAACAGGATTTAGTGGAGCATTGAAAAATTTAGCTATAGGTTGTGCATCTAAAGACGGTAAAATTAAACAGCATAAATTAATACAACCATTAATTTCTAGAACGGGATGTTTAGCCTGTAAAGATTGTATTAAAGGCTGTCCTGAAAATGCAATAAATTTAGGTTCATATGCTACAATTGACTACGATAAATGTACTGGATGTAATGATTGTTTAGAAATGTGTCCTACCTATGCAATAAGATTAAATTTCTCAAAATCAGAAGATTTTATGAAAGGAATGATAGAATATGATTATGGTATTATAAAAAATAAAAAAGAAAATAATATATTATATATAAATTTTTTAACTAATATAATTCCTAATAGTAAAAATTGTAAGTTTAGTAACAATCCAATAGTACCAGATATAGGTATAGTAGCTAGTTATGATCCTGTTGCAATAGATCAAGCAAGTTATGATCTTATAAATAAAGAAGAAGGAAATAAAAATTCTATGTTAAAAACAAATTTTAATAAAGGTGAAGATAAATTTAAAGGAGTATGGCATAAAATAAATGGGTATACACAACTGAAAACTGCTGAAAAACTTGATATTGGTACAAGAAATTACAAATTAATAGAAATAAATAATAATTAAAAAAATATTAAAGCAAATAATAATTAAAAAAACAATATTAACTAATAAATTCACAAAAAACTAAAAGTTACTAGATTAATAAGTAGTTAATAATAAAAGAAGATAATAAGTTTATATAAATAAAAGATTATAATAATATTATATATCAATAAACATAGGAGAAAAATAAATTGAAAGAAATAAAAGAAATTGACAATAAACTTAGAGATAATAAATATATTTCTAATAGTCAGATAAACACAACACTTTATCTTGCTATGACTCTCAAAAAACCAATATTGATAGAAGGGCCACCTGGAACAGGTAAAACAGAACTTGCAAAAGTAATATCTAATGCTTTTGATAGAGATTTCTTTAGGATTCAATGTTATGAAGGAATCACATTTGAACAAATAGTTGGAGAATGGAATTATCAAAAACAATTACTTTACTTAGAAATGGCAAGGGATAACAAAAAAGATATGGATATATTTTCTAATGAATTTTTCATAAGAAGACCCTTATTAAATGCATTCAGTAATGATAAACCTTCCATACTTCTCATTGATGAAATAGATAAAGCTGATGAAGAACTTGAAAGTTTTTTATTACAAGCATTAGGTGAAAAAGAAATTACTGTAAATGATCTTGACACATTTGAACTTATGAATGATTTAGTAGTTGTATTAACATCAAATGCTCAACGTACATTACTTGATGAAACAAAGGATAGATGTTTATATTTATATATAGATTATCCAGATTATGACAGAGAAGTTAATATAATAAATTCAAGAGTTCCTCAAGCAGATGATAACCTTGTTGAAACAGTAGTAGACAAAACACAAAAAATTAGAAAATTAGATTTAACCAAAAAACCATCTATACGTGCAACAGTAGATTGGGTTGAGTCATTAATAGCATTAAACCAAATACCACCAACTCGTGAAGCATTAAATGATACTATAAATGTTGTTGCAAAAAATGAAGAAGATAAAGAACGTATTATGAAAGAAGTAATAAATAGATTATAATAAAATCTTAATCTTCCCCCTCCTCAACATCTTTATTACAATTTAATATAAAATTTATTTTAACTAAAATACACTTATAATATATCCAACAATTGACCAATATTACTTATTTTATAATCTGCAATATTTAATAAGTCATCAGATAACTTTTCACCTTGTTCTAAATTTAAAACTCCAACATCAGCTGTTTTGATTGCATATTGATCATTAGAATTATTACCTACCATATAAACATAGTTACCTTTTTCTTGTAATGAATTAACTATTTCCTTTTTTCCAATTGCATTAGTAGTATCATAAACATTAGCAAAAGGAATATCTAAAATGTCAGCTATTTTTAATAAAGAATCTTTATTATCACCAGATGCAATATATATAGGTATATTCCTTTTTTGCAATTCTTTTATTACCCAACGTGTTTTATCAAAAAACATTCCACCAGACGTATAAACATAATCAATTTTATTACTATCTGTATCAATTATCAATGCAGTACCACTACAAATTTCAAGATTATATTTAGAAATTAAATTATTAGCTGTAATATAAATATCATTTATTGATGCAGTATCATTTTTTATAGATGTTATTACTTCTTTTTTTGTTATATTTTCATGAGTATAACTTATCTCAAATTTATCAGGATTATCCCTTAAATATTCAGATAATTTTCCTGTTTTTTCAAGAAGCAATTTTGTAGGAGTTTGCAATACAATTATACTTCTACTTCTTTTTTGATTAGTAATACCTATAGTATTTGTTTCAAAAAGTATATTTTTATTATTCATATTCTTTAAAGCTGTAACTCTTTTAAGAATAGTGCCAGCATTATCAAATACCACTGTTTTCATTAAGGATACCTCGATTATTATAAAATATTATTATATGTTATAAATTAATTTAAAAAAAAACACTACGAAAAATTAGAAATAATAATAAAAAAAATAGTATATTTAAAAAAAAATAAAAGAAGAGATTATAAGTTTTCTGCTTCTTCTCCTTCAATATAGAACATGTTTTCAAGATTATATACTTTTTCTGGACATGCAAGTTGACATCTTTGACAAGCAATACCATTACAATAGTCAGATCTGATTACAGCAACTCCATCAGTTACAGTTAAAGCTTCCTCTGGACATGCTTTTACACAAGTTTGACAGTTAGTACATCCTTCAATTTTAGATTCAATTCTAGTACCAACTTTTTCAATAATAGATAAACCATTTATTCCTAAATCAGGTATATCACTTTCATAAAGTTTATGTATTTCAGGATCTTCTTCTTTTTCTGGAATAGCTCCATATCCATATTGTTCTAACCATTCTTCATATTTCCAGAAAGGCATGTTTTGTTCACACATTGCAAGTTCTAATCCATATATTTTTTCAAATATTTCAGATGTTGCAAGTGTTATATGGTTTCCACGCATTCCATCAGCAATTTCTTGTAATTCTTTTAATAAATCAGGATTCTCAACAATATCTCTTGCCATTGCTAAAGAAGTATTACCAATTTGATAAACTTCAAATGAAGAAGATGGTATTTGTCCAACACTTAAAGATTTATATGGATCTACATAAAATCCAGTAGCTCCTGCCATATATACTGCATCAATATCTTCTAAGTCTATATCTGCTTCTACACAAAGAGTAATATGTGCTGCTCTGAAAGCACCTAATGCTTTTCCAATAGTAGTCATATCTTCTTCAGTAAGATATACATCATCTTGTAAGTTTATTCTTTTATTTGGTGTATCAATAAGAGGTACAGATATAATATTTTGTTCTTGACCTAAACTGTAAGCAGCAATTACTCCAGTACCTGTTACTCCACGAGCTTTAGTATCAGTATCTCTTTCTTGGAGTATTTTACCATCATGTACATCTATAATATCACATTCATCTACTTTTAAATCACCAGTTAGGACATAATTTCTCCAGCCCTCACCATCAGGATTTACATCAGAAATTGCTCCTGGTGAAGCTAACATTCCACAGCCTATCATTTGACCTTCCATAGCAGGTCCTGCTGCAGCTGAACATGAATAAATTTCACCATCAATAACTAATGCTATTTCTGCATTTGTACCAAAATCTGATACTAAGTATATTCCTTCTTTTTCTAATACTCCTGATTTAACAAGCATTGCTAATGCATCTGCACCTATTTCATGTTTAATTGCTGGTGGTATATATACATCTGCATCAGGATTAATATCTAAACCAATATCTTCTGGTTTTAATATAGTAGAATTCCTTTTTGGTGGAGTAATATTTAATCGTTCTACTGCATTTGTTCCCCAAAATGCCAAATCTCTTATTTCTATATCTTGGAAAATGGATAATTGAATTGGGTTTCCACATACTGCAAATCTTTTAATTTGTGTTTTATCAATACCTAAATTATCAACTACTTTATTTACAGCTTCCATTAATAATTTATGTGCTGGTTCTTGTCCTACATTTACTGCAAAGTGTAAATGATCCATTACGTTAGCACCTGGAAGTGGATGTCTTAATGTTACTGTTGTTGATATTGGAGCATTATCTTCTATTCTTATTGCTTGTGCTCGAATACCACTTGTTCCTATATCCATTGCTATTGAATATTCTTCTGCCATATTTATCATCTCATTGTTAGAAATATTATAATTTCATTTTTATTTATTTTATTAGCAATTATTTATTTTATTAATTTTGCCATTATTTAAATTATTAGTCTTAAGTATACTATATAATTTACTTGAATTATTTGAGGATTTTTAATAAAATAACAGATTTATGATTAAGAAAACTTAAATAACATAGTTAATATTATAATAAAGAGTATATTGTTAATTTTAAGAAAAAATAGATTAAAAATAGTAATTAAAAAATATTCATTAAATAAAATTTACTAAAAAAAGAATAATAGAAGGAGTTACTAAATAGTACTCCTTTTCCATTAGATTAAATAAAATTAATGCACTTAGGAGTATGCTGCTACGTATTCTCCAACAATATCAGCATATTCTTTTCTGATGTCTTCCCATGTTTTACCGTTATCAACAATAGCATCTGCTATTTTAGGTACATGGT
>CAYNSJ010000108.1:0-1580 GCA_964399835.1 uncultured Methanobacteriaceae archaeon
GAATACGAGCAAATATAGGATTACATCTAATGCCTACTTCGCAACTATACGCAACAATAATGGAGCACGGCTCGATCTGTGGCTGGATGGGTTGCAGATAGAGAATTCGAGAGAATATGAATCTGGAGCTGCCGGAGCTGGTCTGTGGAGCTATCAGGACTATATTTTCAATATAACGGTGTCGAACTGCATCATAAGGAATACCGCTTCCTCTCCCTGCGTTGGGTCAGGCGTTACAGTATATGACGCAGCAACGTCAGGGACAACTTATTTCAAATGCTACAACAACATCGTCTACGGGTTTTCTAATTCTTCATACGGTGGGGCTGGTATACGCTATCACGTTATAGGATCAGGCGCAACGAGACACGCCATTGTATACAACAATACGCTATATGGAAATTTCTACAATTTGTCCCTTATTCCAGACTGGACCAGTGGTACGGTGTATTTCCGGTCAAAGAATAATCTGTTGTATGCTCACGCCTCTGGTGGCGCTGACTTTTATAGGACCGATTCGGCTGGGACTTGGGACGTAGAGAACGATCTTTCGTCGGATGCTACTTCACTTGACACAAACCACCGCAACCAAACCGTCGCCTTCGTCGATGCCGCCAACCGTGACCTGCATCTGTCGGCATCCGATACTGCCGCGAGAGGACAGGGGACGAATTTATCCAGTGATTCGTATCTGCCGTTTTCCACCGACATCGACGGCCAATCACGCGGATCGACATGGGATATCGGGGCGGATGAGTATGTAGCGGCCTATCCATATTACGCCTATGCACAGCAATAGCTTCGGAGGGAACGAAAATGCCTGATATTTGGATGGACGTTGACACAGCATTAAGCGAAGTTCCGGTCAACATCTTTCCCTTGATTGATGATACAGACTTCAAGACTCGGGAGACCGCCGTGGCCTACAATGCCGCCGGGATGGACCTTGTCTGGAATTTCGTCACCCCTGCCGGAGCTTTCACTCAGACCGCGGTGACGCCGACATCCGGCGGAAACTACGACTGGACGCACCAGGGGGATGGGATGTACACCATTGAAATCCCGGCGTCAGGCGGAGCATCCATCAACAACGACACAGAGGGGTTTGGATGGTTCACCGGCGTTTGCACGGGAGTCCTGCCTTGGCGCGGGCCGATCATCGGCTTTAGGCGGGCAGCCTTGAACGACATGTTCATTGAGGGCGGTACGGCCTCCACGAACATGGAGGACTTCTTCGACGGCACGGGCTATGCCGGCGGAACGACACCCCTCAACGTCAACGTGTCATCGATCTCCAATAACGCCATCACGGCAGCATCCATCGCCACTGGCGCTATTGACGCGGATGCCATTGCGGACAACGCCATCGACGCGGGAGCCATTGCCACGGGGGCCATCACAGCGGCCAAATTCGCATCCGGGGCCATCGACGCGGCAGCCTTGGCGGCAGACGCCGGGAGTGAGATTGCCACCGCCGTGTGGGCCTCGGCTACTCGCACCGTTACCTCCGCGGCGAACATTACCAGCACAGGCGGCACGGTCACTCTCGATGGCAGCGGGTATGTCACATATGCCAACGC
>CAYNSJ010000108.1:1680-5884 GCA_964399835.1 uncultured Methanobacteriaceae archaeon
GCCAACGCCGCACCGCCGACCGCCGCCGCCATTGCAGATGCTGTTTGGGACGAAGCGACCTCCGGACATACTTCGGCGGGGACCTTCGGCGAGCAGTGCGCTACCGACATTGACGCCATCCTTACCGACACCGCCGAGATCGGGGCGGCCGGGGCTGGCCTGACGGCAATCCCCTGGAATTCTTCCTGGGACGCCGAAGTGCAGAGCGAAGTGTTTGACGCCCTGGACGCTGCGTTTACGGATGCGACGGGCCTGACAAGCAACGGACTCCTTGACAGGATCAGGACGCTGGGATGGATCCTGCGGAACAAGATTGAAGTGACAGACGCTAACGGCAATACGGTCATTTACAAGGACGATTCAACAACTGCGGCCTTTACTGTCAGCTCCATGCTTACCGATGATTCAACAACCACCACCCGCTTGAGGGCTGCATAAGGGAGGGAGGCGATGGACTTCAAGAGACTGATCGAGCCTTACCAGGAAAACGGGCGGACCCCGGAGGGCCAAATGAAATGGCTGCTGTCAAAGGGAATTCCTCAAGCCAATGTGGACCAAGCCATGCTCTACGTCTACAACGAGATTGAGGGCGGGAAGAAATTCGAGAACGGCCACGAACTCGACCGTTACCTGCTCGAAAAGGCCAAGGAGTTTCAGCAGTCGGACGTTGAGGCCAACGTGAAGCGCCTGCAGGAGTTTTTTGAAAAGTTCAAAGAAGGGTGGCAGGAAGAAATGAAGCGCCAGAACCGTCCCGGTTTTTGGCAGCGTGTTAAAGCGGTGTTTGCTCCATGAATTATCTGCCGTTTGTTAGCTGGGGCATGTACGCGGGCGCCGGGGTCGCGGCGGCCAGGAGGGCAAACTACTTTGCGTCCTGGGGGCTGATGGAGATCCTGCCGACAATATCGGGAATGATCGGCGCGGCCATGTACTACTACCGGAGGATGATGGAGTGAACTTCAAGGCTGTCGTCGGATGGGGATTCTACGGTGCGGCAACGTCAACGCAGCGTGCGAATTTGTGGAGCTCCTGGGGCCTCATGGAGAGCCTTCCGGTTGCAACGCCATCCGCAATTGTATCGTTTCTGGAATCGCTGCCGCTCAGGTTCTGGAACCGTATCCTAGGCAGAGCTCAATTGCAGAAGTCGCAATTCGGGAAAATGTGAAGAATGGAGCGCGGCGATGTCGGAAAACGCATGGATTTTGGTGGTTGGAGCACTGCTAACTGCGCTGCAATTGCTGGCCATGTTCATTTTGCAGCTCATACACAAGAAAATAGCCCTCGTATGCTCAACAAACGCCGCGGAGCACAAGGAGCTGCAGAAGAGGCTCTACGGGCATCGCCACGATAAGGACACGGGGGACGTGGTCGTTCCCCACGAGGCTGCGTGATGAAGGCGGAAGACCGGCATCATTTCATGGACCTGTCAGAGGACAAGATCCTGGCCCTGTGCATCTATTTCGAGGCTCGCGGGGAACCCTTGGCCGGCAAGATCGGCGTCGGATCCGTTGTCCTCAATAGGGCCGATAGGAACGGCATGTACGGTTCAGGCATTCACGGCGTTATTACCAGGCCGGCGCAGTTCTCGTGGCTGAACTCCGCTCCGCCGCAGGCCGCGCAGGATCCCCAGTACGACGAGGCGGTCCGCATCGCGGCAACATTCGACGGCGAATGCACGCGAAACGAGGCATTGCGGCAGTGTGCGCGGCTTGCCTGGCAGCTCCTGTCCGGCGAGATCAAGCGCAACACGGAGGCGCTGCATTACATGACGGGGGCCCTGTACCGCTCGAAAAAATGTCCGCGGTGGGCAAAATCCATGGCGGTTGAGAAAGTGATCGGGAACCATGTGTTCCTCGTATGATGGAGATAAAGATGCCTAAACCGACGAAGGGCGAAACGAGATCTCAATTCATCCAGCGGTGCGTCCAGGTACTGCGCCAGGAGGAGCCGGGCAAGCCCCTGCGCGAATGCCTGGGCAAGTGCTACGGGCTCTGGCGGCAGGCGCACCCGGACGACGAGACCGCGCAGGGGAAGAAAAGGCAAGGGGGGTAGGCCATGAAGTTCGAGGTCTGCGTCATGCACGCGCTGTGCGCCGCGGTCATCCTGGTCCTGGCGCTCTGTGTGGTGACAATCATAGCGGGAGGGCTGTGGTGTTATGAAAAAGTCAAGGAAATCGTCCAGAAGGTGGCAGAAGCCAAAGGAGGCGCGGCCGGAAGACCAGAGGCAGACATCCCTGTTCTGCAAGGGGCAGAAGGCCGTGACGGATGAATACCGGGCCGGCTACGACCGGATCCGGTGGGACAACTAACTGATCTCTGACAACCGGGCAGCTACTCCCCTGGTCGGCCAGCCAGGGGGGCGAGCATGAGAATTAGGGCGGCTGTGAGGAGCCTCACCTTCTCGCTGTCGCCCTTTTTCTTTGCCCAGGACAACGAAAGGAGCGGAGAAGTGAAAACGAATCGGTTCGCAATGATGGCGCTGTTTTTGGCCGTGGCCTTCGTGGCCGGCTGCGCCGGCGCCCAGCTCAAGAATCCGGCCGACATGACGCCCAAGGAAAAGGCGATCCTGGTGATGAAACTCTACAACAAGCAGGTCGCGGACGTTCTGGCCATGGAAAAACAGGCCGTGTCTCCCGAGCTCAAGGCGCTCGTCGAGAAGAAAAAGGAGTTCCTGCGGCAGGCCGCCGTCCCCATCGACATCTATGTCGGCTACATCGACGGGGGTATGCAGCCCACGGAGGCCATGGAATCCCAGATCGTCGCCCTGATCGACAAGCTGCTGCTCGAGAAGTAAGGAAGGAGGCCCAGACATGGATCCCGTAACCGCATTTGCCGTCGCGTCGGCGCTCAAGCTCGTCATCACGGGCGCGTTTACCCTGGCCGAACAGGCCGGCATGAAGCCGGAAGAAGTCGAGGAGTGCTTCCGGAAGACCAGGGAGGAATACGAAGCGGCCAAGAAGGCCCTCGGATAGATCCCCTACCTCCTCATTCATCCCCCAGGGAGGGGGAGTCCGCAGCCTCCCCCTCCCCTCCACCAGGAGGCCGCGGTGGGCTGGCTGACGCAACTGAATTCGACGAAGCTCGACGAAAGGCGCAACCTTTGGCGCCTGGATTCCGAGCTGCGCTATTTCGACGAAGGCCTCGAGGAGCTCTTCGTGGTGCCGGAGGGGTTCAGGACGAATTTCGCCACCCTCTACATCTGCGCCGGCCGGTTCGTGTTTCGGATCCCGCTCGCATACTGGCTGGCCGCCGATCTGGGGGACGCGGCCGCCACGGTTCACGACATGCTTTACACCCTGCAGCCAGCGGGCATTACCAGGGCAGACGCAGACGGCGTCTTCCTGCGGGCCCTGATCGATTGCGGAGTGCCTCGGTGGAGGGCGTTTCTGATGTGGGCAGGCGTCAGGCTGTTCGGCTGGACGGTCTGGCGCAAGGTCATCCGCGACAAGAACCGCGGGGTCATGGAGGACCCAATAGAACAAACGATTTTTTGAGGAGGAGGCGATGGACAACGACACCAAGGTCACCCTGATCGGAACCGTGAAGAACATCTCAGCCCTGCTGGCCGTGTTCGGGCTGCCGGAGATCGATCCGGCATACCAGATGAAGATCGTGCAGCTCGTGGCCGTCGCGTACCTGGGGCTCGGGATCTTCCGGGACTTCTTCACCAACAAGCCCGACGCCGCGGTTCTCGACAGGCTCGAGGCAATCCTGGCGCGGCTGAAAGGAGCCCAGTGATGTCCGGCAAGAAGTTCACCCTGGAGCAGATCCGCGAAATGCACGCGAGATACCAGCGGACCTATGTCCTCTCGGTGCTGAAGGGCGGCAAGTGGGTCCATACGGTACTGGACGGCAGGCAGTTGCCGGCCATCGACGGGGTCCAGGCCAAGCGCCAGCCGCTGAAAAACGTCATGCCTTTCGACAAGTACATGGAGGCCTACGGTGCCTGAAATCATCTACCAGACACCCGAGGAGCTCATCCCCGGAGAGGACCAGCAACTGCAGGAGACGCCACCGGATCGCCCCGATTTCGAGAAGCTGATCAAGCACTGCATGGACCTGTACGAGCTCTTCAAGAAATCGAAGTACCGCGAGAAGGTGAAGAAGGAGATCCTAGAGTCGCGTCGCGTCTACGACCAGATCTCGCAGAAGACGGACTTCCCCTGGCCGGACGCCTCCAACCTCGTGCTGCCGCTATACGCGATCAC
>CAYNSJ010000109.1:0-5880 GCA_964399835.1 uncultured Methanobacteriaceae archaeon
AATTTATGATAAATGGTATCAATCATTTATAATAAAAGTTAGGTAATTGACTATAATAAACGAAAGTTTCTTTTAATATCATTAGTATTAGTATTCTTAATAGGAATAACTGCAGTTTCAGCTGCAACAGATATACAAACAAATTCAACAGAAAATGTAAATGTCATATCTACAACAGCTATGAATACTCAGGATACAGTTCAAACAGATACTAATGACATACAAAAAGAAGAAGCTCAGAATACACCAGATACAAATACAGTAACTACAACATCAGAAAGTACTACTCAAACAAATACACAAAGTAATACACAATCAGATGAATTACAAACAACTACACAAAATCCAACCACAGATAACATAAATACACAAATAACTGAAACTAATAAGAAACAACAAGAGAGTGATCCGCAATCTATCACACCAACACAATCAGTAACTAAAAAAGTAACTGAAAAAGATAATAATATTGAAATAACAACACCAAACACACAAATAACTAATACAACCAGTACTATTAAAAGTACAACAAAAACTGCTACTATTACTACTGCAGAAATGGCTATATCACAAAGTTTAAGAGGTGCTGCTGCAAATAGTACATTTACTGTAAAAGTACATGAAAAAGATAGTACTACAGCAGTTACTACAGGAACTGTATCTATTTATTCCAATGGAAATAAAATAGGTGAAAGTACAGTAGATAACACAGGAACAGTAACAGTAAATTATCCATTTAGTACAGCCGGAACATATAACATAGTATTTAATTACAATGATACTACAGGTGCATATAGAAATACAACAACAAACGAAACTATTTCAATAAATGCTAGTACTGTTATGATGAAGATAACTCGAAGTAATGGAACAACTGTTTCACCAGCAGCCATAACAGTAAACTTACTTTATCCAAATGGATCTGTAAATAGTACAGTAACTAAAGGACTTATGACACTATACTTAAATGGAGTTGAAGTAGAAACAGCTAATGTTGGAAGTAGTGGAACAGTAACATTTTCACACCAATTTAGTACAACAGGTACTTATCAATTTGTACTGAAATATACCGATTCTTCAAATACATTTAACTCAAGTTCTAAACCTGTTGATGTTGGAGTAACTAAATCTAATAGTAAAATGTACATCACTATTACTAAAGGTACAACAACAACTGACTCATCATTTAAAATATTAGTTAAAGATGAAAATAATAATACTGTAACTACTGGAACTGTAAGTGTATATAATGGAAATACATTATTAGATACAGAAACTTTAGTAAATGGAGCAGCAACAGTAAAATGTATAATCTCACCTGCAGGATCTTATGTATTAACATATTATTATAATGATACAACAGGTAAATATCAAGATAAAAGTGCTAATTCAACAGTAGAAATACCTACAACACCAACAAACATGACCGTATCTATAATTAAAGGTACACCTACAATAAATACAACATTTAATATTAATATAAGTGAATTAAATGGAAATAAAAATCCTGTAACAACAGGAACAGTATATGTATATAATGATAATACATTATTAGGTTCACAAGACATAACCAATGGAACTGTAACAATTAAAACATTACTTTCATCAGTAAAAACTTATAATATTACAATAAAATATTTAGATCCTAGCAACATTTATTCAGATAATACTGCAACAACAAATGTAACACCTTTATATGATGTAAGTAAAATGAATATAACTGTTAATTCAGGAACAACCACATCAAACACTACATTTACCATAATAATGAAAGATAGTGCTGATAATTTATTAAAACAAGGAACTGTATATGTATATGCTGATGATATATTAATAGGAACTGAAAATGTAACTACTGGTGAAGTAGTATTAAGTTCATTAGTTACACCTACTGGACAACATAGAATAAACATAACATATACTGATCCAAACAATATATATGAAAACAATACACAAAATCTAACAATAACCACAAAACCAACATCAACATATATGTATGTTCATATAACCACTGCACAAGATACCCCATTAATAACAGCAACAGTTCGTATAACTTTACCAGATAAAACAACAAGTATTCAACAAGGAACAATAACATTATACGATGGAGATACTGCAATAGGTACCGGAACTGTAGGATCAACTGGAATTGTATTAGTATCAGGTTATCTTAATTCTGCTGGAACTCGTAATGTAACAGTAGTATATTCTGATCCCGCTGGTATATATGATAATAACACATCAAATAAACAAGAAATAACTATAACTAGAGCCATTACCACTATTGTACTTAATCCTGTAATTGGTACTGTAGGTGAAACCATAACCTTACAAGCAAATGTTACAGATAAAGAAGGCAATGGTGCAAATAATGGAAAAGTTGTATTTAAAGTCAATGGAAAAACATTAAAAGATGAAAATGGCACTACATTATATGCAAATGTAATTGGTGGAGTAGCAAAATTAAACTACACAATACCTGCATTCTGGACTAAATCAAATGTTACTATATCTGCAGTATATTCTGGAACAGGAAGTTTATATAATAGTAGTGTAAGTAAAAATAGTACAGTTAAAGTTTCAAATAGAAATGCAACAGTGACAGTTACAACATCTAAACCTTCAGCAATAGCTTATGATAAAATAACATTTACAACAACAGTTAGAGATACAAATGGAAGTTTAGTTAATGCAGGACAAGTATGCTTTAAAATCAATGGAAAAACAATCAAAGATTCAAATGGCAAAACTATAATCGTAAATGTAACAAATGGAATAGCACAACTAAACTACACAATACCCGATGGTACCTCAGCACATAATTACACAATAACCTCTGTATTTAGTGGTCCAGGTTATTCAAGAACAGTTGGAGTAACAACACAAGAAGTTACAAAAATAGCAGCAAATACAACTATAACACAAGCAAAACAATCAGGATCTAGTTTAATATTAACTGGTATAATTCATGATACAAATAATCACAAACTTGTTGGTATAACAAAAGTAGTATTTAAAATCAATGGAAAAACAGTTCTTAATACAACTAATGGATCCATATTTTATATAACTAACGGTAGTTTTAGTAACTTAAAAATAGAAACACAATTCAAAAATACAACAAAATTTAAAACATTAACAATAGTAACTGGAGAAAAAAATGGTTATAAATCCAGTAGAAATTCCACAGAGATTACAGCTTAAAAAAAGAGTAAGAATGTAATTTATTTACATTCTTCTTTTTAATCCCAAGATATACCTTTTTTAGATGTTATATAATTAAAACATTCTTTTTCATAATAAGTCCAATTATTATATCGCTCTTCATCAATAGCATCAAGTTTTTGATTTAATAATCTTTTTTTAATAGCAGCAGAAATTATATTTTCATGCTCATGGATAAGTGTATCATAAACTTCTAATTTATTAATTTCATCATCACTTTTCAAAAGACCAAACACTTTAATAACAGATTCATCAACAAGATAAGTAAAATAATCAACATCTGTATGCTCTATGAATTTCATAGTTATACCAAACCCAAATTTATCTTCAATACTACCTAAAATTCCTAAAATAGATATTATTGCTTCTTTAGAATATTTTTTTAAATTTTTATCATAAGGACATAAACCTACTGGATTTTCAAAGTAATATAATAATTTCTCTGAATCAAATTTATTTAATTCTGGTTCTTTCAACGATTCATCAAAATATTTACGTGCTTCAGGAATTAATTCTTTTTCAAAAATCGTTTGATGTGATTTAAATAATTTTTCAAAAGCAGAGGGATAATTTAATAAAGTAATTTGTGTTTTATTATCTTTTTCATATATATCAATTATTTTATAACATTCCCCAACATATGTAGAACAAAAATCAGTAGAAGCACCTAAGACAATATTCCCTTCATCATTTAATGAACGTGTAGTCATTTTATTAGATACTAATAAAAATCTATGAGATTTGTTAAGACCTATTTTTTTAGGTGTAAAAAATAATTCACCTGGACTATAAAGTAAATTACCTACCTTATAGTTGTTTAATAACTTATTATTTAGATTTATATCTCTACTATAAAAAGTATAATCTTTAAAATAGTTAGATATTTGTTTTTCAATCGAGTATTTATCCTTATCTGAGAGAACATTTTCATTAAATTTATGAAAATAATCTACAACTAATGCAGATTGTTTATTATAAAAATATTCATCATCTGAACCAGTCATTGTCTTATCAAACTCATCAAGAATCATTTGAAAATTAGATTCAACCATTTTTATACTATCTCCTTTGAAAAAATGTTAAAAAAGTTAAAGTATACATTTGTTCACTTTAGTATTTATTTATATCTTTTATTATAAAAAAGTTACTTTAAATGAACTAAAAAAAGAAGAATGACTTAATTATTTTTATAAAATAATTAATTTAAATAATCAACATAACTATTTTCATTAACTATCCATTTATCATAGAATTTTTGTTCCTCAACATTCAAATTCTGATTTAACAATTGTTTTTTAATAGTTGCAAATATTATGTTATGATGTTCATTCATCAATTTATCATAATTATCTTGTTTTTCATTTTCAGAAGCATATTTATCTTTATCCAATTGTTTTACTACTTCCCTATCTATGACTGTGATAAGAAAATTACAGTCATATGTATTTATAAATTCAATAGCTATATCAATACCAAATTCCTGTTCAATAGAACCTAAGATTCCTAAAAATGTCAAAGTTTGCTCTTTAGAATAAGGTTCAAAATTTTCAACATATTTACAAATACCCACTGGATCAGTGAAATAATGTTTCCAATCATCTGAGTCTAATTCCTCAAGAAAAGAGTTATTTACAGCTTCATCAAAATATTTACGTGTTTTAGGAATTAATTCTTTTTCTAAATCTGTTTGATGAGATTTTACTAATGGTTCAAACATTTCAGGAATATTTAGTAGTGTAATTTGTGTTTGTCCATCTTTAACATAAACATCAATTACCTTAAAACACTCAGCTACATCCGTAACACAAAGACCAATAGAACTCTCTTTTTCTGCAATAGTTCCATCTACATCAAATGAAAGATTATCTATTCTATTTGAAACTATTAAGAATCTATAAGACTTATTAAGCCCTACTTTTTTAGATGTTAAATATAGTTCTGAAGGATTATACAGTACATCTCCTATACGATAATTACGTGCTACATCATTTGTTAAATTGATATCCCTTATATAAAAATTGTATTTTTCAAAATTATCATAAAATAATTTTTCAATTATTTGTTTATCTTCATCAGAATATTGTTCCCAATTAATATTACCAAAATAAATAGATCCCAATTCAGCTTGTTTACTATAAAAAATATTATCATTAAACGGGAAATGCATCTCATTTTCATTTTTTACAAATATTTTATCAAATTTTTCATTCATGATATAATATCCTCCTCTCCTTTGATTATAAATATTAATATAAATAAAAGTAGTTCTTTTTCTTTAATAATTTAATTAGTTTATATTATATTAATGTTGTTCTTAATTTATACTTTTTTTTATAAATTACTTATAAAATGATAAAAATAAATAATATAAAGCTTCATTTTTGGATAATGATACTTAAATATACAAATTTAAAAAAATAAGTGAATAACAACTTGATTTCAATAATAAATCTTAAATCATTAATAAAATTATTTTAATCATTACCTAACTAAATGTTTTATATAAATAAACAGGTATAGTTTAAAATTAAATTATAACTATAATTTAAATTTAATTATTATACTAATGTAAAATAGTTATGAATTTATAATAGTTTAGATAGTCGAATAAGTCAGGAGAATTACTTCTCCTTTCTCTTCTCAGAACCGAACGTG
>CAYNSJ010000110.1:0-3998 GCA_964399835.1 uncultured Methanobacteriaceae archaeon
AAAACCCGTCAAACCATCGAAGCAGGAAAAAGGTGGCTGGAAAAACATGAAGGATCACAAACTCTTCCTGGTGAACATGGCGACGCTCAGTGAGGTATTCGACAAGCAGCTTTCCGATGCGCTGCTCGAGGTCTACTGGCGCATCCTGGAGCCGTTCGACGATTCGGATTGCCTGTCGATGTTCAAGCGCATTGTCGTGGAACTGAAATTCTTCCCGAAGCCGGCGGAGATGGTCAACATGCTCCGGGGTGACACGGAAGAGCGGTCGATCAGCGCATGGCTCGAGGCTCTGGCTGCCGTCAAGAGGTTTGGAAACTACCAGAGCGTGAGGTTCGCAGATCCAGCCATTCATTCCGTGATTCAGGCCATGGGTGGCTGGCCACGGTTCGCTCTCATGGAGGCAGACGAGGAGAAGTGGCGGCAGAAAGAATTTGAAAGGCTGTACCGTGTGTTGGCTGAGAATCCGAGAGGCAAACACCCTGAGTACCTGCCCGGGGAGCACGAGATCAAGAACGAGGCCATGGGCTACGATGTCAAGCCGCAGATAGGGCTCATCGGTTTCGAGCGGGAGAAGGTGAGGCTGATAAAATGACTGAACTCTTCACCGCTATCGACGCGGGACAGTACGACCCCTGGTTAACGCTCTTTGCAGCCCTGATCCTGCTTCTCTGCACGGAATAGGAGGCCCCATGCGAGCTCTGGACCCTGGACAAACTAACTCGAGGAGGTAAGGCCAATGGACGACAAGAAGGACAAGAACCAGGAGCGCGTATTCATCGACCGGAAGATCGGGGACCGCAACGAGAAGGGGATCGAGGTTATAGCGCGCCGGCCAAAATCTCCGGCTCAACATGACACGGGCGCCGAAGATTAAACCCACAAACCAGGAGGAGGCCCGTCCGCGAACTCGCGGCCAGCATCGGACGCAATGTCCCGCAGGTGAATACTGTGGCGCAGGAGGACTGACAGCCATGCAAAGGGGTGCCAACCATGAAAGACGCAGCAAGAAAAATCCTGACCGCCGTGGTCCTGGCAACGTGCCTGATCCTCGTCGCCGTGACGGTTCAGACCTGCCGGGAGCTCAGAAACATGCAGTGGTCCATGGAGCAGCTCGAGCAAAGAGTCGTAATGCAGATCCAGCAAGAGCGCGAACACCAGGCCGGCATCAATCTCGTCCTGGCGCGGGAAATCGACAAGACAAACGCTCGGATCTCGAGGCTCAAGCGATAGAGCGCGCCCTCGGCGACCTCTGGCTCATCGGGTGGAAGGAGATCCGCAACCACTGGAACCGCGAGATCAGCATCCGGACCATGCAGCGCATCGTCCAGCGGATCAACATGCCCATGGTACACGTCGGCAACAAGCCCTGCATCCTGCGGGAGACGCTGGCCCTGATCAAGCTCCGGATGCAAGCAATGCCCGCCATCAAGGGCAAGTAGGCTGCCGCGCCGGCCCCGGTTCCCGTCCGGGGCCCTCTTTTTGCCTGTCATCATCTGTCGTCGTCTGTCATCTTGCCTAAATCCTCAATCCGTGAGAGCCTTTGCACAGCTAGGGCACGAATCTGCCTCGTGCCGATTCCCTCCTTCAAGGGGCGGCCACAGATCCCCTCGACCAGCGCCCGCGACTGATGGGAGCTGTTAAGCCGCCCCCGGAGGGGGAGGGCTCCAGGAGCCAACAGTGACGCGCATCACGGCCGATGACATAGCCCCCGTCGTGGAGGCCCTGGCCGAGCAGAACCGGCAATTGCTCAAGAAGGTCGGCCTCGGGAAGGAGCGGCGCTTCCGCCGGCTGGCGAAGCTCCTGGATGCCAAGGAAACCAAGTTCGTCAAGCTCAAGAAGTCGGGCCTGGACCCGCAGAAAGCGGCCCAGGAGCTTCTGGACCAGATCGACGCGATAGCCGGCAAGGGCCCGAAGAAGAAAACGCCTCCTGGGGCAAAATTGAAGGCCGGCGTCCGGATCCTGGCGGAGACGAGCGAGGAACAGCTCCTGGCGATAGACATTGCCGATCTCGGGCTGCAGCTCGATGTCATCCGCGAGGCGAACAAGATCGAGGGCGCCTATCCGGCCGAAAAGAGCATCCAGCAGCACACGGGCCTCGAGGAAATTCTGAGGATCGTTCATGGGCAAGGCGGCGACGGCAAGTAAGCAAAGCAACCTGGACGCGCTGGCGACTGCCTATCAGCGCTACGTTCAGGATTTCCGCGCCTTCGCCCAGGACTGCCTTTTCATCCGCGATCACAACACGCAGCAGATCCTCCCGTTCCGGTTCAACCGGGGGCAGGAGATCCTGCACAACTGCCTCGAGAAGCAGAAGCGCGAGATGGGGGGCGTCCGGGCCCTGCTGCTGAAGTCCCGGAGATTTGGAGGATCCACCTACACGGAGGGGAGGTTCTACTGGCTCACCTCGACGCGCTTCAACCGGAACACGTTCATCGTCGGACACGAAATCTCGTCAACGGACGAGCTCTACTCCATGGCCAAGCTCTTCCACGAGCGCAACCCGCTCCCGCCGGCAACCCGGAAGTCCAACTCCAAGGAATTGATCTTCGATACGGAAAACGGCCGCGGGCTCAAGAGCGAATACACCCTGGCCTGCGCCCGCAACCTGGACGCCGGCCGGTCCCAGGGGATTCACTATCTGCACGGGTCCGAGTGCGCGTACTGGCCGGATCCCGAGACCCTTTGTACCTCGCTGCTGTCCTGCGTCCCCGACCCGCCGACGGACTCCGAGGTGATCTTCGAGTCAACCGCCAACGGCTACGGGAACCGCTTCCAGTCCGACGTGTTCAAGGCCTACGCCGAGGGACGCCACCCGTTCTACCAGGAAGACGGCATCACCTACGCCTGGCACAATCCGGCGTGGGACTGGATCCTAGTGTTCATCCCGTGGTTCGTCCATGAGCGCTACACCAAGCCCTTCGATTCCGATAGGCAGCGGGAATGGTTCGAGGTCGAGCTGCACCGCAAGGTGCTCAACAAGGAAACGATGACCTGGGAGGAGTCCGAGGCCCTGCGGCTGATGAAGCGGTTCCGCCTGTCGCTCGAGCAAATGCATTGGCGGGCCTGGGCAATCGAGAACAAGTGCAACGGGCGTCTCGAGATCTTCCGCCAGGAGTATCCGGCCACGGTCGAGGAAGCGTTCCTGTCCCAAGGAGCCAACGTCTTCGGGCGGCTGCTCTGTGACAACCTCGAGGCCGGCTGCAAGGATCCGATCCTGGTCGGGGATCCCGTGATCCGCAACGGCCTGACCAAGATCCGCCCCAATCCCAATGGCCACCTGAAGATCTGGGAGAAGCCGCGCAAGGACATGACGTACTTCCTGACCGTGGACTCGGCCGGCGGGATCAAGCCGTCGCACGAGCAGCGGCAGACCGAGCCTGACCCGACCTGCATCGATGTCTACAACCACCGCACCGGCGTCCAGGCCGCCCAGTGGCACGGGCACGTCGATTATGGGGTGATCGCAGAGCTCGTGGAGATGATCGGCGCTCTGTACTATCGTGCGCCGGCCTGCGTCGAGCTGATGAATCACGGCTACACGGTCGTCCGGGACCTCGAGGCAGCCCGGTATCCGCTCTTCGAGCACAAGCCGGGAGAGCCCGGATGGATGACCAACAAGAAGACCAAGCCGCTCATGGTTGACCGGCTGCACGAGCTGGCCTCCACGGGGCAACTGCAGATCCGCTGCAAGGAAACCGTTTCGGAGATGCGGACCTTCGTGGAAAAGGGCGGCAAGCTCAACGCAGAGCTCGGCTGCCACGACGAGCGGGTCGATACGGCCGGCATGGCCGCGATCATGATGACCCTGATGCCGCGCCAGTTGTCCGCGCAGGAAGAGGAAAAGTACAAGCCGGCTCATCGGCAGGGCGTATCCCTGGCCGGCTGGCAACTGCCGGAAGGCCTGCCCCCCGGCGGCACGGGGAACGAAACGGGGATCGGCGGCTGGCTGGCTCGGCAGCGGGCCCGCGATCTCGCTGACCAGGACTACGAGATCACGA
>CAYNSJ010000110.1:4098-5856 GCA_964399835.1 uncultured Methanobacteriaceae archaeon
CGAGGAACTGAGCCGGGTGATCGGCACGATCCGCAAAGGGAAATGAAGAAATGGGCCAGGACAACGGACAGAAAGAGAAGATCGTGATCCAGTCGCCGGCCGCCTGCCGGCAGTGCAGCGCAACGACGGAGCAGATCCAGAAGCAGTACGGTGGCTGGCTGGTCTATCCGGTCAATCCGGGGGTCGCCATCTACATGTGCCCGAACTGTTCGGCCGTTCAGGGCAACCCCAACGCATACGAAAACGAGCAGCGGATGCTGACCATAGCCAAAAACATCGAGGCAGAGCGGATCATCCGGCCGGCAGCCGGCCCCAGGATCCTGCCCGCCTTCAAGCGATGAGGAGGTAAACATGCCCAGCTTGACGATGGAATACAACTTTCGGGCCCTGACCGGCCAGCGGATCACTCCGGGCAACACGGCCACGGCAATCGGGACGAACATCATCAAATACGTCGAGCACAAGCTGCACATCGACTCCGGGGGGACAACGGCCATCGTGGCCGGCAACCGGATCCTGGGGGCCACCTCCGGGGCCTCGGCCATGGTGCTCGAGGTCGGCACCCTGGAAAGCGGGTCTTGGGCCGGCGGGGACGCCGTCTGCTGGCTGAAGCTCTGCAGCGTGGTCGGCACGTTTCAGAACAACGAGCACATCACCGTGGAAGGGGTAGCCGATGCGGCGGACGCCGACGGCACGACCATTGAGCTGCTTCCGGCCGAGTATGTCCGGCCAGAATTCCGCGGGATGACGGCTCGGAAACTGATCGTGCAGGCCGAGGACAATAACCAGCGCATATCGTGGAACGGGTACTACCCGACGCAGACAAGCAAGATGGGGCTTCTATTGCAATCAGGGTATTCCGTGACCCTGACGGACGCATCGGAAATGGCCTCCTGCTACGTCATTGACGCCGTATCGGGCTCGGCCGGATCATGCAATGTCGTTGGCTTATTCTAACGGGATATGCGGAGGCATTATGAAAAAAGTTCTGTTTCTCGCCGTCCTGGTTGCCGCTTTCTTTCTGTTCAACCTGGAGGTCCAAGCCTCGCCCTTCGTGGTTTCCGACCCTTATCCTGAGTCTGCTGTTCAGCCTGACGGGTTCCTTGTTGTGCTGGACAACGCTCCTGTGGTGGAAAGTCCGGCTGACCCTGTTACTTCGTCCACCGTCCGTTTCAAGTTTGACGTTGGTGCAGTAACGAGCGGCAATCACACTCTCAAGGTCAAGGCCTACAAGAACGATGCGGTATGGGGTAGGTTGGAGAGCGCCGAGGCGGTTTTTACGTTCGCAAGGCCTGCCGCACCCGCTGTTCCGGCTGGACTAAGGCTTGCACCGTAACGTGTACTTACAGGTTGAGACGGTAGGATCATGGCGCAGATATTAGTCAAGGCAATCGACGCAACCCACGCAGATCCAGTAAAAGATCGGCGCGGGTGCTACAAGCGCGGGATGCCCGTAGTCGTCATGCCGGATACGCACACATGGGGGCTTGATGAGCGACCGCCGAAATTCGTCGTTCTCAAGCTTCCCGGAGTGCCCGTAGAAAAGGTGAAGAAATATATCGAGCCGGAACGCGAGGACACGGCAGATGCAGATGGCCGTTACCAGGTCTTCCGCCGTCGCCTGTGGAAATTCCGCCTCGATGACATGCCTACTGCGGCCTTGCGGAAACTGCGGAACAACGGCGAGTTGATCATCAAAGTCGGTGATTACGCAGACAAGTACGATTATACATGGACGCAGGTCAGGAGCTACCTGCG
>CAYNSJ010000111.1:0-5836 GCA_964399835.1 uncultured Methanobacteriaceae archaeon
CACGTTCGGTTCTGAGAAGAGAAAGGAGAAGTAATTCTCCTGACTTATTCGACATTTTTAATTATTTTTTATATTTAATAACAATTAAATAGTTAAAAATAAATAATTTATATATAATTAAGTACTCTTTTTTAATATTATTATAACTTTTATATTAATTTTTATTAAATAGAGTATTTATAAGAAAAACTTAGTAATTGTATGATAATATGGGTGACAATTCAGAAAAAAGGATATTATATGTAGATCAATTGCGAGCTTTAAGTATATTATGGTTGATATTTATCAACGTAGCATTTATATTTAGACAACAGAGTATAGGAACGTTAGAAGAATATATTATTTACTCTTCATTTGGTTTTGGAGTCCCAATATTTTTAATGATATTAGGAATGTTAATGTTAGACAGGGATTATTCAGATTTAAATAACTTTTTTAAATCACGATTTGTAAGGATATTGGTTCCATTTTTAATATGGAATACTATGATGGCAGTTATAGCTACTATTACACAAAATCATTTGGGTTTTAATATGAAGTTCTTAATTTATATTTTTCAAAATTTCATGTTACAACATTGGTATGCCTGGATGTTATTGGGAATATATTTGTCTCTTCCAATATTTAGTGAATATATAAGATCAAAAAAAGTAAAAGGTGCAGAATATTTTTTATTCTTTGCTATATTGGCTTCTTTGATATATCAATTAATGGCTTTGTATCATACTCCAAGTTATTTTAATTTAACTTTCTTTATTGGACCAATTATTTATTTATTCCTTGGATATTATTTTGAGAATAAGAAATTTAACACGTCCTCTAACAAGTTATTTTTAATTGGAGTTATTTTGTTTATATTAACATCAAGTTATATTGTGTATTATGATATTTTTGTTAATCATTTAACTATGACAATATTTTTACATCATTATAATTTTTATACACATTCTTATATGGATGTTAGTTTAATTGTAATAGCACAAGCTGTTGGGATGTTTTTAATATTTAAATATTTAAATAGACCTGATAATACAGGTATAATATTAAGTATACAAAAATTACTTAGTGGAAAAAGGATTAAACGATTAACTACATCATTAAGTAGATCATGTTATGGTGTTTATTTAACTCATCAAAGTATCATTTTAATATTAGCTTCCATTTTTAATTTAACAGCTAAAAATGAGGTATATGGAATTCCACTTATTGCAATTAGTACATTGATAATAAGTTGGTTAATAATTTTATCATTAAAGAAATTAAAAGTACCAACTCAATATATTGGTTATGATTAAACTAATTAAATCTTAACCAATTCATTTAAATACTTCTTTTTTTATTTCTTTTATTATTAATACTTTATAAAGAGTATAATACAAAAATAATAACAAATATTAGCAACAAATAAATATTTATAAATAAAATATAGGAATTGGATATGACAGATGAACGAGTACAATGGGATAGTTATTTAAGTTTTCTTCTAGCAATGATTGGTTCTGCTGTTGGATTAGGTAACATATGGAGATTTCCTTATGTTGCATATACTAATGGTGCCTGAGCATTTATGATTCCATATGTAATAGCAATATTATTTGTTGGAGTTCCATTTATCTTTGTAGAATATGGTGCTGGATATAAATTTAAAGCAGGACTCAGTAAGATTTTAAGAAAGATAAATAAAAAGTATGAATACATTGCATGGTTTATTCAAATGATACCATTTTTAATTCTAACATATTATACTTGTATCATGGCATGGGATTTAATCTATTTATTATTAAGTTTTTTCAAAGGATGGGGATCAAATCCAGATTCATTCTTTACAAATACAGTATTACAAAATAGTAATTCTTTAATGGGAATGACACATCTTGTTTTACCCGTATTAACTGCTATTATTGTAATATGGGCTATTATCTGGTTTATTTCACATAGAGATTTAAATTCAGGAATAGCAAAAGCTAATAAAATATTAATGCCTTTACTATTTATAATTATGGCTGGTATTGTAGTATATTCATTTATATTACCTGGATCTAATATAGGTCGTATTGCATTATTTACACCAAACTGGGCGGAATTAACTAATGTTAATATATGGCTTGCAGCATTTGGACAGATTGTATTTTCATTAAGTTTAGGTTTATGTATAATGTTAACATATGCTAGTTACTTACCTGATGATACAGATCTTGTAGAAAATGGTCTTATAATAGCATTTACAAATAGTGGATTTGAAGTATTTTCAGCAATAGGTGTATTTGGAATATTAGGATATATGAGTTTTTCAACAGGTATACCACTAAGTAATGTAGTAACATAAGGAACAGGATTAGCATTTGTAGCATTTCCAAGTGTATTTAACACAATGGGTTCTGTAGGATATATAATAGGTCCGATATTTTTCTTATGTTTATTTTCAGCAGGAATAACTTCAGCAATATCGTTAGTTGAACCAATATCTGCATCATTAACAGAAAAATTTGACACATCACGTAAAAAAACAGTTACATTTATTGTTTTAGCAGGATTTTTAATATCCTTATTATACACAACAGCTTATGGAAGTTCAATACTAGGAATATTTGATGGATTCTTAAATAAATTTGGACTATTACTAACTATGATAATGGAATGTGTCATATTTGGTTGGATTTATAACTTAGATAATTTATTAGAAGCTATAAATAGAAAATCTAGACTAAAATTAGGAACAACTTGGAAATTAATAATCAAATATTTAATACCACTACTTGTTGGAATATTATGGATAGAAGGAAACATAGAATCATTCACTTCAAGAAATATAATATCAGTAGTAACACAACTAATACTACTTGCAGTATTATTAACAGTACCAATAATATTTACTCGACTGCCTGCGAAGGTTAAAAACTATTAAAATTAAATCATCTCCCAACTATTTTTTATATTTTTTTAACATTTATTACTTCTCAAATGCTTGGTTAATCTTTATATTATATTAATCAAATAAAATAATAAAACAATGAATATATTGGTGTATATATCAAAAATATTACCAATAATATAAGATTTTTATAAAATAATATAAATAATTAAATTAATACGTGAAAATAAGGAAAAACATATATATGTTTAAAAAACAAGAAAAAATAAAAAGTTCAAAAAATATATTATTTACTTATCTTATTAGTCTGTTTTTTAGAATATACTCTGTATAACGTTATTTATTCATCAATATCTGAAAGATGCTTTTCAAGGAGTTTAATCATATTATGTGCTACGGTAGGTGTCATTACAATTTGGGTATCACATACTTTTGCCATAGTCACATTCCCTTCAGAATCATTTATAATCTTTTCTTCTAAGAATGCAATTCGAACTTCTTTATTTGAACTAGCACATATTACATCAGAAATATATTGTGATTTTTCATTTTCATTGAAAATTATTTTTGGAAAAAGATTCTTTTTAATATTTTCTATTTGATTCATCATAGTCACTCCTGCATGTAGTTAATTAATGGTTTATTTGGATATGGAGTATTTAGTGTAAATAAAATATCATCCTGTTCAGAATTATTTATTTTTTCATCTAATTCATTTAATTTTTTATCAATATCTGGTTCATAATCAAAATTGTCTAATAATTCATCTATTTCTTTTTCTGTAAGTGGTTTTTCATTCTCATTGTAATCTTTTAAATTTATGTCTATTTCTGTTTCAGCTAGTTTTATCTGAGTATCTATTAATATTTGTACTATTTTTGATTCAGTATTTACTTTGTACTTTGATCCAGTATTAATTAAAAATCCAATGTCTTTTAAAGAGTTTATCATTGAATTAAGTGTAACTCTTGAAATTTCTGAACCAAAGGCTATTTCACTTTTTGTATAATCTCTCTCTGGATTTATAAGAAGATAATTTATTACTTTAACTTTAGGAGATTTACCAAATATTCTCTCAAACATTTCCACCACACCTTTTGTATATTTTTTATACAAATTAATCTATAATGTATATTTTTTATACATCTTTAATATTATATTAGATAAAGACTAATATTTATAATTATATGAAATCAAATGATAAAGTTGAAAAAGATATTTTAACTTTTCTTTTTAAAAAGGCGTATATAGGTAAGAAGCATACTCCTATCAAAAATGTTTGTGATAAGTTAAATCAATATTCTTGTAAACTTATAACTAAAGGAATTAAATCGTTGGTAAAAAAAAGATACATTAATTTATACAACACAAAACATGGAGTAGATGTGAGATTGGAACCTGCTAATTTACAAGAGATTAAAGAAATAATAAAAATTGAACAGAATAACATCTAAAATTATTTTTTTTTTATATTTATGATAATTATTTTTTTTTATATTTTCATTTATTCAATTATATTTTAATTATACAAAGGGGATTTAGATTATACTTCTTATCCGACTGCCTACGAAGGTTAAAAACTATTAAAATTAAATCACTTCCCAACTATTTTTTATATTTTTTTTAACATTTATTACTTCTCAAATGCTTGGTTAATCTTTATATTATATTAATCAGATATTTTATAATCATGCAAAGAAAAGGAATAGCTAATTTACCATTACATAGTGATCATCCACCAGCATGGCTATGGCATAGAATGGTAAAATTATCTGGAGCTATAACAGAAGTTATCCTAGAAGAATATGGACAAACAGAATTTCTTGAAAGAATATCTAATCCATACTGGTTTCAAGGATTTAGTTGTGTAATAGGCTTTGATTGGCATTCATCTGGTACAACAACAACTACATGTGGAGCATTAAGAGCAAGTTTAAAACCAGGAGAACATGGAATAGCAGTTCTTGGTGGAAAAGGAAAAAATTCAAGAAAAACACCACAACAGATTCTAGATACAGCAACACAATTTAATTTAAATGATAAAACAATGAATAATTTAGTACAAACATCAAAACTATCTGCAAAAATAGATAATGCGTGTATTCAGGATAGTTATACATTATATCAACATAATTTCTTTTTAACAGAGAATGGTAAATGGGCTGTTGTTCAACAGGGAATGAATACGGATACTAAATATGCAAGACGTTATCATTGGATGAGTGATGAAATGGATGATTATTTAGAAGATCCACATACAGCAATAAGTTGTGATAAGAAACAAAATTCATCATTAAATATGGCTTCTAAGAAAAGTAAAGAAACCCAAAAAATAAGTGTGGATTTAATAAATGATAATCCTGAACATTTAAGAAGCTATTTTAGAAGAAAAGATCCACATCAAACATTATTAACCGATTTTTTTGATAATTCAACCGATGAAAACTTAGAGTTTACAGGTTTTAATAACCAAGTGGAAGTTAATATGCCATCACATCATCCTGTTTTGGATATGGATTTATCGGATAAG
Source organism: uncultured Methanobacteriaceae archaeon (assembly GCA_964399835.1). GTDB lineage: Archaea > Methanobacteriota > Methanobacteria > Methanobacteriales > Methanobacteriaceae > Methanosphaera. The sequence continues at coordinate 5,403 of CAYNSJ010000111.1, forward strand.
GAATTTAAAATACTGAAAAATGCATGGGAATTACAACCAACAGATTATAAAGAATTAATATCACTTAAAGGAATTGGGCCTAAAAAAATCAGAGCATTAGCATTAATAAGTGATATCATATTTGGTGAAAAAGCTAGTTGGGAAGATCCGGTTAAATATAGCTTTGCACATGGAGGTAAGGATGGATTTCCTTATCCTGTTGATCGTGAAGTTTATGATCATTCAATAGAAACTATAAAAGATGCATTGGATCAATCAAAATTAGATAAAAAAGATAAATATGATGCTATTAAACGTTTAAATAATTATATAACTTAATCTATACTTTTTTTTAGTGCGACAAGCAATTGTCTTTAGATTAATATGTCAGTACAATACTTAGTGGTGTTGTTGACCTTGTTATGTGGGTTATTCTCCATTGAAACTGCATTAGA
>CAYNSJ010000112.1:0-577 GCA_964399835.1 uncultured Methanobacteriaceae archaeon
ATATTAAAATAAGTAAATTATCATCATTTTATTTTAAAGAACCTTTAAATCTAAAGAATAAAACATTTTTATACATTATATGAATTAAAAATTTAATATTTTATTTAATATTAATTCAGTTTATATGACTGTAAAATCACATTAATTATTAACTGATTTTATTTACTAAAATCAGTTATTTTTTTTAACTTTTAAAAAAAATTTATATAAAAATGAAAAATAAACTTAATGAAAAAGTGATATGTTATGATAGGAGAGGGAACTTTTAATTTATTTATGTGGATGATTATCATATTATTATTAGTCAATATGTGGTACACTCATAAAATATTTAAATTGATGGAAGAAGAACATAAACAAAAACAGTATAATAACATGGCAGATATAAACAATCAAAATTATCAACAGCCCAATCAACAAATGAATTATGAAAATAATTTAAATAATAATCCAAATGTAAATAATCAAAATCCTAATCAACCAGAACAAAATAGTAACAATAATAATTTTAAAAGATAATCTTTTTTATCTTATTTTTTTTGATATTTATAAATTTACGAATAATAAGTAATATAAT
>CAYNSJ010000112.1:587-5829 GCA_964399835.1 uncultured Methanobacteriaceae archaeon
TAAAACTAAATTTTAATCTCTTAATTTTTAAATAATTAGTATTAATTTTATATGTATTAAAAATGATAAATATTATAATAAGAAAGGGTATATTCATTAATCAAATACTTTAATAATATGAACTAAAATAATTATATTTATAGTTACATCTATTAATTCATATATTAATAGTATAAACCATCAGTTTACATTAAGTGTTCTTGGTGTTTATACTATTTTAATAGTAAGTTAAATATTTATTGTAAAAAGAAATTATTTTGTGTGTATAGTAAAAGATTATGTTTTAAAAGGGGAGGTAATTTTATTTTTTTTAAGTATTCCTATAGAAAGTTTAATATTGATTGGATAGTTTTAATAGGTTGTTTATTGTTTTATAGTATTTTTACAGTTGGAGGATATTCAATTTCTTCATTTCTTGTGCCTTTGATTGATTTTTTTGCTATAATTTTAACAAGTACTTTTGCTGTTTTATTTGTAGATGAGTATAGGATTGCTTTTTTTACGGGTATTTTAACTGGTATCTTGGATTTTTTAATTTATTTTTGTATCAATCAGTTTTTTCATCAAGTTACTCTTATTTATCATGTTCCTATTGATTTTTTTGGTTTTATGGCATTTCTAATATTATTTATTATGGGTTCTTTTATGGGTATTGTTATTGGATTGTTTTTAAACAAGAATACACGAAGGTATATGAAGTTTTCTAGAAGTAATAATTCTAAAACTCAAAATATATCTAATGACAATCGAGATTTATATGATGCATTATTTAATAATTTGGATAGTAATAAAGAATTGGATAAGGTATCTTATTGTAGTAATTGTGGTAATAAAAGTGATAGTTCTGTGAATTTTTGTGCTTTTTGTGGTAAGAAATTATAATATTTCTTTCTTATTCTTCTTCAAATTCTATTTTATATCCTGTTCCTTTACAATCTAGAAGTGTTATGGTTCCGCCTATTTGTAGTACTAGGTTGTTAACTATCATTAGTCCAAAGTTTGTTGGATTGTCTAGGTCAAAGTCTTTTGGTAGCCCTATTCCATCGTCTTCTACTGTTAGTGTATATTTTTTGTTTTCTTTTTTGAATGTTAGGTATAGGTTTCCTTCTTTATCGGGGAATGCATGTTTTATTGTGTTGTTTACTAGTTCATTTAGTATTAGTCCTATTGGTATTGATAGGTCCATGTTTAATTCTAGTGGTTCCATGTTTGAGTGGAATTTAATATTTGAGTCGTATGTGTCAAATAATGATGTTATAAGTGAGTATGCATAGTCGCTCATGTTTATTTCTGATAGTGATTCTGTTCCGTAGATTTTTTCATGTATTAGTGCCATTGCATATATTCGGTCTTGTGTATCTTGTAGTATTTTTTCGGCATCTGTATCGAAGTTTGTATTCATGTTTATTAGGCTTAGTATGATTTGTAGATTATTTTTTACTCTATGATGTACTTCTGTTAATAAGATTTGTTTGTCTCTTAGAACTTTTTTTAATTCATTTTGATATTTTATTTCTTCGGTTATGTCTTGGTTTAGTCCTATTCTTTTAATAAAATTACCATTATCATCATATTCATGGTGTATTACTGTTTTGATGTATTTTATGTTGTTTTTTCCTGTTTTTATACGTTGTGTAAATGTTATATCTGGATTAGTTGGTGATAATTTTTTTATACAATTTTGTCTATGTTCTAGGTCTTCTTTTAGAATAAATTGTTCTAGTAGATGATTCATTTGATCTTTGTAATCGTTTGGATTGATTTCTAATATGTTAAATACTTCTGGTGTCCATATAATATCATTTAGATTATTGGAGTAACTTAGTACTGTTTTACTTGTATGTTGAATTCTGTTAAAGTTTTCTCTTACTTCTTCTGATTCTTGTAATGCTTCTTTTAGTTCTATTGATTCATTTGCCATATCTGTTATGTCTTGATATAAATTGATGTGTGCTTTTTCATTACCGTTTTCATCATATTCATATAATACAAATGTTTTCAAGTATCTTAATTTGCCGTTTGAGAAGACTCTTTGAACTAATGTTGTTTCAGGGTTTTCTGGATTACATTTACTATATCTTTCTTTCCAATGATCTCTGTCTTCTTCTATTAAATATTCTGACATGTTTCCCTTATATTTTTTAAGATCTATATCAAGCATATTATAACCTTCACTATACCATGTATATGTATTAGTTTCATTATCATAATATGATATATTTATTTTGCTTATTCCTTGAATTTTCTCAAAAATTAAGTTTAGTTTTTCATATTTATGCATGGTTTCTTCTATCTGTTTGATATACATCTGGATTTCTGTAACATCTTGGTAATAGAACAATATCTTATTATATTTAGAATTTTTTATTATATATAAATGAATATACTTTAAATCATTAGATGATGTTTTCATTCGTATAGTAAAGTCTTTAGGTTTATAATCTAATTTAAATTCCCTAATTTTTTCTTTTAATATTTGTTTATCTTCATCAAATACATTTTTTATTATAATGTCTTGATAGATATCTTCCTTTTGAGGTTTAATTTCTAGTAATTGATATAATTTGGGTGAATAATAGTATTTACCTTCGGAGGTATAGCTTAATCCCATATTAGCTATTTCTTGTATGGAGTCTAGGTTATATTGTAAAAATTGATCTTTTATTTCTTTGTTTTCTATTTTTATTTTATCTTGTTTACTTTCAGTAGTATCATTTAAAGTAATCATAACAGCTGGTTGATTATTGTATAAAATAAAATTAAATTTTAATATATGATACTTTTTTAATATATTATCTTCTTCTATTTTAACTGGAAGAGAGTATGAATAAGTTTTTTGTTTTAATATTTCTTTAATAGTTTCTTTTATTAAATTATTTATTTTATTATTATTTTTAATATTATTCTTATAAATATTACTATTTTTTAATTCTGTGAATTTTTTATTATATTTAACAATTTGATTATTTTGAACAATCATAATAGCTTCATGATAGTCTTCAAAAAATCTATTTTTTTTAACAGAGAATATATTATAATCAGTTTCATCTTTTCCTAAAATATAAATAAATTCATCAATTTTGACAATAGTTACATTAAGTCGTCTGTAAAGAATTTCACTATCATAATACTCAAAATAAAACTTCTGAGAATCACCTGTTTTATATACTTCTTTCATTTTTTTTAATAATTTAACATTTTTATTAAAAGAAAAAAATACATCAGAGATTAATGCACCTTTAATATCATCTAAATCATAGGAAATAAACCTTAAGCTTGTTTTATTTAAAAATGAAATATAAAAATCATTTAAATCATCAGTTGGTGAATAAATACTTATACAATAATCTAAATTATTAGATAATTCCTTACTTTTATCATCAATATCAGGCACAGAAGCATATTGTTCAAAATTATATTTATTTGAACTAGTTAAGAAATCATAATGATCTATCCTGTTTAAATTCTTATCTAAAAGAATCATTTTCATATTAAACCATACCCTACACTATTTTAATTTTAATTCCCTTCTATATTCACCTTTATTTCAATATCCCCCAATATATTCATTGAAATTAGATGAATATCTTAAAAATATTTTAAATAAATTAATTTAAGGTCAATATAAAAAAAAATTAATATATTACGGCTACGCATATATTTAATTTTCAGTTATGAAACCTTAAATTTAATTATTAACTTATATAACTATTTTATATGTTAATACTTATAAAGATTAAGTATTTATCATGATTTTTTTTAATCAAACAAATAATAAGTAATATGATAAAACTAATTTTAATCCCTTTGATATTTAAATAATTAGTATTAATTTTATATGTCTTAAAAATAAGAAATATTATAAGAAGAAAGTATAATTTAATTTCTTAAATTAACTTTGTATAAAAAGGGAAATGATTATGTCTATAGTTACATCTATTAATTCTTATATTAGGACTATTAATTGGCAAGTTGCATTGAGTGGTATTGGTGTTTATACTATTGTAATGTTAATTGGATATTCTATATCAAGTTATCTTACAATTAATGATGTTTGTTCTATATTAATATCAATTATCTTTGTTACTCTATTGATGGATTCATATATGAATGCTTTTATTACAAGTAGTGTAACTGGATTACTAGAATGTTTTATTTATATTGGTTTTAATTATTATAAACATCATATTATGAATGTATATATAGCTCCACTGGATTGGATAAGTTTTATTATATATTTAATAATGTTTTTAATGATTACATTATTTGGTGTGACAATTGGATTTTTTATTAATAGATATATACGAAAAGATAGTAGATTTAAAAATTTCAATACTAGTATTAATAATAATATAAGTAACAATAGTGTTAATCAGAATAAATTTGATGTTGAAAATAGTGTTTATGGTAAATTTCTTAATAATTCAAATGAAACTAATAATGAAGAGTATATTGAGGATATTTATTGTGGATATTGTGGAAATAAATTATCACATAATTGTGTGAATTTTTGTACACATTGTGGTAAACGTTTATGATTATTTTAATTGGGGAGGTAATGTTATTATAAATAAGTTTTCTTACAGGAAGTTTAATATTGATTGGATAGTTTTACTAAGTTGTTTATTGTTATATATCATCTTTACAATAGTTGGATATTCATTTTTCTATTATTTTTCAACAGTAGTTGATTTATTAGCTATACTAATTTCTACTACCTTTGCTGTTTTAATAATTGATGATTATAAGACTGCTTTTTTTACAAGTATTACAACTGGTGTTATGGATTATTTAGTTTTTATTTTTTTAGATTTGTTTTTTCATCAAATTACACGTATTTATCATTCACCTTATGATTTATTAAATTTATTTGCATTTTTTGCATTAATCATGATGGTAACATTTTTTGGTGCTGCTGTTGGTTTATGTTTAAGTAAGTATGTTCCTAAAAAGAATGATAAATTAAATTTAGAACAAGTCTCTGAAAATGAAGAAAGTTTGTATGATGAGTTATTTGATAATTTAGATAATGATGATAATAATCTTAAAAAGAAAGGTTATTGTGGTAATTGTGGTAATAAGTTAGATAATTCTGTGAATTATTGTACTTTTTGTGGTAAGAAGTTATAATTAATTTTTTCTAATTTTTTTTAAAATAAGTTGTGATTTAATTATTTATTGATTTAAAATTAACATTGTTATATTTTGGGTGTTAAAAAAAAGCTAAAAAATCCAATGCAAA
>CAYNSJ010000113.1:0-5697 GCA_964399835.1 uncultured Methanobacteriaceae archaeon
TCTAGTTTCAGACTCATCTGCACGTCTAGTTTGTTGTAACCACCAATATGCAGTTTTATTACCACATTTAGGACAAATCATTTTTATTGTTGGTAATGTTTGTACATCATCACCTGTAACAATTACAGTTTCTTCTTTATTTACACTTTCAGAAACTTCATATTGTTTTTTAGCTTCTTCAGTTACTTTTTTTTCAAAACCACAGTTTTGACATACAAAATTTCCATCTTTTGGAAACATTGCAGTTCCACAATCAGGACAAAATTCCATTTATATTCTTTGTCTCCCTTGAATTTATAAAATCAATTCTTATTATGATATATTTAAATAATACATAATAAATTTTTAGTAAATTTAGTTTTGTTAAATGTTAAATTTTTTATAAAAGTACAACATGAGTGTATTTTATAATAATCCAGCATCTTTTAGTATTTTTTCATGATCAAACGCTAAATCAGTATCTTTAAGATCATCAATATTTACATATTTAGCATCTTTAGCATCAGAATCAGATTTAAGGTTTCCTTCAACTATATGTGCATTAAAAGGTACGGTTATTACATGTCCCCTAGGATCACGATTAGGATCAGAGTAAACTCCGATTAATTCATCCAATTCTACTTTTAATCCAGTTTCTTCCTCTGCTTCTCTTATTGCAGCATGTTCAACCATTTCCCCATATTCTACAAACCCACCAGGCAAAGCCCAATGATCTTTATAAGGATCATTTAAACGTTTGATGAGTACTATATTATTATCTTTTTTTATTATGATATCTACAGTTAATGCAGGATTTTTATGTTCAGACATTTTTATTCTTCCCCTGTTCATATTTATAATATTAATATAAAAATATGACAGATTAGATTATTTCTATAAAAAAATAGTTTAGTAATGTGACAATTATCTTAGTCACCAAGTTCTTTAATTAAAACAGATTTAAATTCTTGACATTCTTCTTTAATATTTTCAGAAGCATGTTTTAAGGATTCTCTTGGATTTGGACTATGAATCTCAAATTCAGGTTGTCCTACAATAGGATGAGTAATATCATATGCTGCTGCAGTTACTTCATCTTCTTGCATTATTCTTTTTCTTAATAAATTACATAGTGTATGTGTTTCACCTGTAAATTCTATTAATAATTTATCTGGTTGATCTTCTAATATTTTCATTTTTTATAATCCTCCATAATTTTTTGATAGTTTACGTGTATCTTTTTTTCCACATTTACACACTAAATGACCAGTATTTTCGTCTAATTGCATAAATTTACGACAATCAACACACATCGCCTTTATTATACCAAGGTTTTCTTCAGCTGTTGTAAGTTCTATATATTCTGTCCCTATTACATTAGTTACCCGTGCTTCTATAATATCACCTATATGAAATAAATCATACATTGAAGGTACATAATCATTAGTAACTTTAGAGATATGCACATAACCTTTATAACCTGTTATAAGCTCTCGTTTTTTACCAACGATTTTTTTAATTGTAACCAATATTTTATGTGGTTTAACTTCTGTTATGTAGCCTACAATTAAAGCACCAACCATTAATTTTTCAGGAAGATCATCTGCTTCAATATTTATTGTCCGTTCATCTTCGTTTATTAGTACTTTTCCTCCAATACTAGAACGAATATAACCTTCATTATCAATATATGTCCATTTAAGTGATATATACTCTTCACAAGTACATAATTTTTCACCGGGTAATACTATGTCACCTTGTTTATGATTCATATTAATTACTATTCCTATAAAAATAGATAAATACACTAAATCAAATATTTTGATGTGTAGTTCTTTTTGGCATTCCAAATCTTTATAAACATGATATCATGTTGAAAGATTAAAATATTTTATATATATTACTTATTGTATTCTTTAATAATATAATTTACTAAACTCTTAAAAGTTTTAATTTAATCTTGTTCATCATGAATGATAATTTCATCCATTTGATATTCATCCCATTCTTTAGTACCTAAAACTATTTTCAATTCTTCAGGAGTTATGACTGGTTTTTTATACATTGCACTATCATCTATTGCTATTCTAGGACAAGCTGTCATTACAAAAGCATCTATATCAAATGGTAATAATCTATCTGGAGCTACATAATCCATATTAAGGATATATGCTTTGTATCCATGATCTTCTATCATTTTTTTAAGTTGTAAAGCTAAATCAAATCTAAGTTGTCCTTTTTTTGATGATAATATTATACCATATGTTTTTGCACTAGATGCTTTAGTTATACGTGCAAATCGTATTCTTATTATTCTATCATAAAATTTATCAATATTACGACATTGCCCAGTAAATGGATCAGCAAGAATTATTTGTTTTTTTGTAAAAAGTTTTATACCTAATGCATGGAAATCACCACTTCCCACATATATTATTACATCAACATCTAATTCTTTTATAGATGTGAAGTTACATCCTAACACTTGACCAGGTCGTGTTCCTTTTCCTTGAGCTAACTTTACATTATATCCATTATCCTCAATTAATTTTATCATTGAATCTAATTTATGTATATGCTGTGTTGTAGTTACAAGACCTACTGTTTTAACACCCGGATCCAAAGTAGTTAATGCTTCATTTATTGGTGATATAACATCACTACTAGAATGTGCCTCAATAAATAATACAGGTATATCTGTTTTTATAGGCAATGGCGTATGAGCAAAATGTATTACTAAATCCATATGTCCATTAACTTTATTATCTGCCAAATCACATGCCCCAAAACAAGGATCAGCATCAATAACTATATTAATTCCAGATATTTCATGATCTAAACTATCTACTATATTTAAAGCATCCTTTTTTAATCCTTCTGGAAATTGTAAAATGATGTTATGAGCATCAAGTTCCATTATTTTATTTTTAATTTTATTAATCTCAAAGTCATATTCAATAGTAGCCATTATTTAATGCTCCTTTAAAAAAAATATTTAGTTTCTAATTAAGAAACTAATTCATATAATTTGATTTCATTTAGTAATATTAATCATCAACTATTGTAACTTTACCTTCAACCATTTCAATTTTTACCAAGGTATCCAATTTATATCCTGTTTCTTTTTCAACTATTTTACAGCCATCACCTTTCTCTATAGGTAAAATTATATATTTTAAATTAACACCTATTTCATCCAATGCTTTAATAACACTTATTAATGTTCCACCAGTACTTACAACATCATCAATAAGTAATAAATTATCTTCCGGAGATATACCATTAATATATAGTTCACTTGAACTATAACCCGTTTTTTGATGAACATGATATTCTCCTTCTAAATGATAAGATCTTTTGCGAATTATAACAAAAGGTATACCAGTTTTTAAAGATAAAGCTGTAGCTAATGGTATTCCCATAGCTTCTATACCTACAATTTTATCAATCATGTTCAAATTATAATGATCAATAACATAATCAATAATATCTTCCAATAATTCAGGTTCTACAATAGGAACACCATCAGTAATAGGATGCACAAAATAATCATAGTCCCCTTTTTTTACAACAGGACATTCAAGTAATGTCTTTTTCAATTCATTTAACATTTTTAAATACTACTCCCAATTTTTAAAATAATAGATAATATTTGATTTTAAATAAAGAATAAAAAATTAAGATTTTTTTATTAATTTACTAAATTTTTTCGATAATATAATATTATGTATATAATTTTAAATTATTAATTATATATTTAAAATTATAAAAATATATTATATAAAAATTATAATAATATAAAATAAAGTAAAAGGAGATTTATAATATGTCCAGTAACGATGATATAAAAGGAAATGTACGTAAACTTAAAGATTTAATAGACTATCAAGAGCATTCAGTAGTTAGTAAAGAACTAGTAAAAAAAGACACAGGGACTATAACTATATTTGCATTTGATAAAGATGAACAATTATCAGAACATAGTGCTCCATTTGATGCATTAGTACAAATAATTGATGGAAAAGCAGAAATAACTATAGATGGAAATAAAAAAACAGTCAAAGAAGGAGAAATTTTACTCATGCCTGCAAACCATCCACATGCATTAAAAGCTGTTGAAAAATATAAAATGATACTTACTATGATAAAATCATAAATAATATATAATTAAATTTTTATAAATAAAACTCATATTTAAATAATTTTATAAAATAGTGTAATAATATACGTTATTTATTATTAAAAAATTATATTTATTATAATTATACTCATTAAACTAATTTATTTTATTAGATTAATTGTACAGGAGGTTAACAAAATGTTAGAAGGTTTAAGTAAAAGTCTTACAGATACTATGAAAAAAGTTGCGGGAATGTCTGTTATTGACAAAAAAACAGTGAAAGAAGTAGTAAAAGATATTCAACGTGCTTTAATTCAATCAGACGTAAATATTAAAGTTGTATTTGCTTTATCTAAAGAAATAGAAAAAAAAGCGTTAGAAAATGATTTACCTAAAGGTATAAGTCCTAAAGAGCATATTATTCGTATCGTATATGAAGAATTAGTTAACCTTATTGGTGAAAAACCAGAAGAGTTAAAAATTACTCATAAACCATTTAAAATAATGATGCTTGGTCTTCAGGGGAGTGGTAAAACTACTACAACAGGAAAACTTGCCCGGTATCTTAAAAAGAAAGGCCATAATTGTGCTATAGTTTCAACAGATACATGGAGACCAGCAGCATATGAACAATTAAAACAGATAGCTGAACCTTTGAACGTACCCGTATTTGGTGATCCAAACAATAAAGATGCAATAGATTTAGCTAAAAAAGGTCTTGATAAATGTGGATCAAAATATGATGTTATATTAGTAGATACTGCTGGTCGTCATAAAGAAGAAAAAGAACTTCTCGACGAAATGGCAGAACTAAGTCAAGTTGTTCAACCAGACGAAGTAATACTAGTTATTGATGGTACCATTGGTCAACAAGCCCGTAGTCAAGCAGAAACATTTAAACAAACTACTAATATAGGATCCATAATTGTAAGTAAACTTGATGGATCTGCAAAAGGTGGTGGTGCATTATCTGCTGTTGCTGAAATTAAAGCACCAATTAAATTTATTGGTACTGGTGAACGTGTAGATGACTTTGAAGCATTTGATCCAGAAAGATTTATATCACGTTTACTTGGTATGGGTGATATTGAAACATTAATTGAAAAAGCAGCTGAAGTAACATCTGAAGACAACGATAAAGAAATGATTGATTCTATAATGAGTGGTAAATTTACACTCAAAGATATGGAAAATCAATTAGAAATGATGAATAAAATGGGTCCTATTCAACAAATTATGAACATGATTCCTGGTATGGGTAACAAACTACCAGCAAATGCTTCTAAACTAACTGAAGAAAAATTAGGATTATATAAAATATTAATGCAATCTATGACTGAATATGAATTAACACATCCGGAAGTAATTAAAAAATCTCGTATAAATCGTATCAGTCGTGGTGCAGGACTTACTAATGATGATGTAAAAGATCTACTTAAATATTACAATGTTACGAAAAAGGCTATCAAAGGTATGGGTAACCGTAACATGAGTGGTCCTATGGGTAAAATTATGCGTCAAATGACACGATAATTTCCCTTTCCTTTTTTTTAGTGCGACAAGCAATTGTCTTTAGATTTATATGTCAGTACAATACC
>CAYNSJ010000114.1:0-3191 GCA_964399835.1 uncultured Methanobacteriaceae archaeon
GGCCCTATTATTATATACTTACTAATATTTTCATGTTGAGATACAACTTTTGTTATTTCTTCATAGTAGTTTTTTATCTTATTTTTTCTATCTTTACTTATATTTTGTTTTCCAGATATTTCACCAGAGATTGGTCCAATATAATCTATACCATATTGTTTTATAATTCCAAGGTCTGTTGTGTTATCTTCTATAGCTATTATCATTTCGGTTGGTATTTTTGATGCTTTGACAGATTGTGTTACCCGTTCTAATGACCATTTGTTCCATGTTTTTTGTATTCGTATGGGATTATTTATTTTTACATTTATAGTATGATGTGCTCCTAATGGTATTAATTCTTCAGGTCCTGATTCAATTATTCCTGTAAATCTTAATACTCCTGTGTATTTATGAAAATTTATTTCTTTTACACGGATCCCTAAGAAAAATGTTTTTTTAACACCTCTATCAGATCGTAGCTTATCACCTGTTGTATCTTGTATTCTTCTTGTTGTTAATGCAGATACATAATCATTTTTTTCAACAATATGTGATAAATGCCATAAATCATCTAATGTATCGGGTACTAATTCTATTAATCCTCTTTTTTTATCTTGTTTTTTTATTTGCATGTTTTTTTTGTTTCCTTTGGAGCTTTTTTTTTTATTTGTTATTTATTATTTGTATTGTTTTTTATTCTTAAATATTAATAGTAATAATAATAAAACAAAAAAGTAATACTTTTATATTAATAATTATATAAATAGTAATACAAATATAAAAAGGTGAAAAAAGTAAGTTATGAACAATGAACAAAAAAATATTTTAATAGAAGCAATAGAACAAACTAGCCCTTGGGAAAGAATTCCTACTACTGTAGAAGGAGTATACTTAGTTAAAACTCCTGAAAGAAATAATCATACAACAGTATTTGTTGAATTAAATCCATCAATTAATGGTCAACCTATTAAAAAACGAGGAGTTTTCTTAAAAAACACCGATGAATATAATACATTCAACAGATTAATCCAAAATCAAAAAATCAAGGAATTACTAGAAGTTATCAACCAATATTACGGAAAAAGTCATGTGCCAAAAATAGAAATATAAATAATTAATATAAATATAAATAACAAAAATTGATGCTATATATCATTTTATCAATAAATAGATTATTAACTAAAGGGATATAATATGACAAGTAACAATAATATAAACATTACAATTATAGGTGGAACAAGAGGATTAGGTAAATGGATAGCCCACTTCCTTAAAAAAGAAAATTTTCACGTAACAATAACAAGCCGTAATAAAATACAGGGACAACCAGTAGCAGATAAAATGGAAATAGACTATAGTGATGATAATATTAAAGCTGTGGAAAATGCAGATATTATTATATTCAGTGTTCCTATAGATTCAATGGTAAAAACAATAAAACAAGTAGCACCATATGTTCCCCAAGGCTCAGTAATGATTGATGTAGCATCTATTAAAACAAAACCATCAGAAGCATTAAAAGAATATGCAAAAGAAGGTGTCGAAATATTACCATGCCACCCAATGTTTGGACCAAGAGTACCATCACTAGATGGACAAGTAGTTATTTTAACACCAATAGATGGTAAAACAAATAATTGGTTTGAAAAAATACAATCATTCTTAAAAAATCAAAGTGCAAATGTTGTAATAAGCACTCCTGAAGAACATGATAAAATGATGAGTGTTGTACAAGGTCTTACTCATTTTACTTATATTTCAATTGCTTCAACAATACGTAGACTAGGTATAAGCATAAAAAGATCTAGAGATTTTGCAAGTCCTATATACAGTCTTATGTTAGATATGATTAGCCGTATAGTATCACAAAATCCATATTTATACTATTCTATACAAAAAGAAAATCCAAATACAGTATTATCAAGAAATACTTTGATTTCAGAAGTAAATCATTTAGCATATTTAATAGATAATGACCAAGAAAATGAATTTGTATATAAAATGAGTGAAGCAGCAAAACATCTTGATGAATTTGAAGAATCTCTTGGAAGATCAGATAAAGCTATTGAAACTTTAAGTAAAGATCTTAAATATCTTAAATCATCTATAGGCAAAGAAGTAGGTTTACAACATCAATATTCTGGATCAATACATGTAGGTATAATTTTAGATGTTGATGCAAATAATGTTACCATACGTACAATAAATAATAAAAAAATTACTTTAAAATTAGCTAATATAAACATATTATCCAAAGAGGAAATATTTACATGGAAATGTGAAAATTTAAAAATATATACATTTGATGTATCTTGTATATTATCGGATACTTGTGATGAAAATATTTTACTTGAGATGTTTAGGCAAATTAAACCTGTAATTGAAGTTAGTATAAAAGAAATTTACAAAGGTTCCCAAATTGAAGAAGGTTTTATGAGTATTACGTTCCATTATAATGTTTTTAATAAGGAAGATAAAGATATTGTTGAATCTTATTTAGAGGGTATAGGTGGAAAAATTAGATAATATTTTTTTTAAAATATTATTTTAATAACCAAAAGTAATTAAAATATTTTTAATATAATAACTTTTTTTAATTATTCAAGATCTCTTAATTTTTTATTAATTTTATAAAATTTTTTAGTTTAAGAAATTAAAAAAATACTAAAATATACCGTATTATATTGCTTTAAAATTGATATAAAGAAGATTTTGATTTTAGTAACCTTTATATACTAAAAGGTACAAACTTATAATTACAAAAAGTAAATAAAAGAAAAAAATAATTATTAATAAAATAACCTAACAAACTAATAATAAAAAAATATAAAATTATCAGAAATAAAAGGAGAGTAATAATATGGATAATAATACAAATGACCAAGAATTAAAATTAAAAGTAGCAGAAGCATTCTCTCAATCTGATGTAGGACGCTCCATTGCAAGAATTGATCCTAAATGTATGGAAGAATTAGGATTAAGAGATGGGGATATTATTGAAATAGAAGGAAATAAATTAACCACCGCAACTGTTGTAGCATCCCAATCAGATGTAAGTTTAGGAATATTAAGAGTAGATGGATTCTTAAGGAAAAATGCAGGAACATCCATTGGAGAAGAAGTAACTATAAGACCAGCAAAGATTAAAGACGCTAAAAAATACTAAAATATACCGTATTATATTGCTTTAAAATTGATATAAAGAAGAT
>CAYNSJ010000114.1:3291-5635 GCA_964399835.1 uncultured Methanobacteriaceae archaeon
ATCCATTGGAGAAGAAGTAACTATAAGACCAGCAAAGATTAAAGACGCTAAAAAAGTCAAATTAGCTCCAGTAGATCAAGAAATTGCAATCCAAGGAAACTTAAACAATGTATTCAATGGAAAAATAGTAAACAAAGGAGACATAATAGTATCTGGAGTAAGAAAACAACAACCAATGACTTCAAGTACAATGTTTGATGATATATTCAATCAAATGATGTCAAACATGTCTTCATTAGGAGAAATAAAACTTGCAGTAATTAATACAAAACCATTAGGTCCTGTAAAAATTACCTCAGACACCCAAATAGACATGGAAACAAAACCAGTAGACCCAAGTAAATTTGAAGGAGCAGAAAATCTTATCGATGTATCCTACGAAGATGTAGGTGGTCTTAAAAACGAAGTTAAAAAAGTTCGTGAAATGGTAGAAATGCCACTTAAAAGACCAGAACTCTTCAAACAATTAGGAATATCCGCTCCAAAAGGAGTACTTATGCATGGTCCACCAGGAACTGGTAAAACATTACTTGCAAAAGCAGTAGCAAATGAAACAGACGCACACTTTATAGTAATAAATGGTCCAGAAATCATGAGTAAATATGTTGGAGGATCAGAAGAACAATTACGTGAACTATTTGAAGAAGCAGAGGATAATAGTCCATCAATTATATTCATAGATGAACTAGATGCAATTGCACCAAAACGTGCAGAAGTAACTGGTGATGTTGAAAGAAGAATAGTTGCTCAATTACTTACATTAATGGATGGTCTAAAAAGTAGAGGACAAGTAGTTGTAATTGGTGCAACTAACAGACCAGATGCAATAGATGAAGCTTTAAGAAGACCAGGAAGATTTGACAGAGAAATAGAAATAGGTGTTCCAGATAGTGATGAAAGAAAAGAAATATTAGAAATTCATACAAGAGGAATGCCATTATCTGATGATGTAAATCTAGATGAAATAGCAAAAGTAACTCATGGATTTGTAGGAGCAGATCTTGAAGCATTATGTAAAGAAGCAGCAATGAGAGTATTAAGAAGAGTAATACCAGATATTCAGACAGACAAAGAAGTACCTGAAGAAACACTTAAACAAATGATACTTCAAAAATCAGACTTCAAAGAAGCATTAAAAGAAATTCAACCTTCAGCATTAAGAGAAGTTCTTGTACAAATACCTAATGTTAAATGGAGTGATGTAGGTGGATTACCACATGCAAAACAAGAATTACAAGAAGCTGTAGAATGGCCTCTTAAAAACCCAGAGAAATTCAAAAAATTTGGTATCACACCACCTAAAGGAGTTTTACTGTATGGATTACCAGGAACTGGTAAAACATTACTTGCAAAAGCAGTAGCAAATGAAAGTGATGCTAACTTCATAAGTGTAAAAGGACCAGAATTACTATCAAAATGGGTAGGAGATTCCGAAAAAGGTATAAGAGAAGTATTCAGAAAAGCAAAACAAACAGCACCAACAGTAATATTCTTTG
The DNA here is from genome assembly GCA_964399835.1 of uncultured Methanobacteriaceae archaeon. Lineage (GTDB taxonomy): Archaea > Methanobacteriota > Methanobacteria > Methanobacteriales > Methanobacteriaceae > Methanosphaera. Next base: position 4,788 of record CAYNSJ010000114.1, read on the forward strand.
ATGAAATAGATGCAATAGCATCAACTAGAGGAACTGCTGGAGATAGTGGTGTAACACAAAGAGTTGTAAATCAATTACTTACAGAAATGGATGGAATGGAAGAACTTCATGACATATCAGTAATTGCTGCAACCAACCGTAAAGATATAATCGATCCAGCATTACTAAGAGCTGGAAGATTTGACAGACATGTAGAAGTAGGCATACCAGATAAAAAATCAAGAGAAGCAATATTCAAAGTACATACAAAAGATATGCCACTAGCTAGTGATGTAAAAATTGAAAAATTAGCTGAAAAAACAGATGGATATGTAGGATCAGACATTGAAGCAGTATGTCGTGAAGCAGTAATGTTAACTTTAAGAGATAATATGGATGCTGAAAAAGTAGAAATGAAACAATTTGAGAAAGCTATGGAAAAAGTAAAACCTAAAAAAGAAGAAATGCATGATGAAATGATCCAATACAGCTAGATAAATAGCTAAATAAAGTATTTACCCCTAATAAATAATAAATTATCTTGACATAAAAAAAATCTTAAATAATATTCAATAGATAATACCTCCGATGTTATCTAATTAAATGTGAAGAATAGATTATTAAGACCAAAAATAATCTATTACACCTCTTCACATTTACAATCACCCTTTTTTTAAAAAATTTAACTACTTAAAATAAACACTATTTTTATTAGATTTCTTAATCAATTGAAATATTAATTACTAATTTAAATGAATATTCTAATTTTCAACTCCTATTTTTTAGAAATATCTATTTTATAAAATATCATCAAAAATATATTTCTTATATAAAAATAATAAAAGAATACTTAAAATAATAATAGTAAT
>CAYNSJ010000115.1:0-5502 GCA_964399835.1 uncultured Methanobacteriaceae archaeon
CCAACACACACCATCACAATAATATCAGGAGCAAACAACTTCTACAACGGAAACATAACTTCTACAACACTCACAATAAACAATAAAAAGAATATCAAAACATAAAAATAAGATTTATAATATAATACGTGTTAATTAAATTAATCTCCTTATTTTTTTTTCTTTTTTTTAAATATATTGATATCATATTTTGTTTTATTTGTATTATTCTTTAATTTTTGTAATTTTTTGTTTTAAACAAGAATATGTTTTTTTTAGAATTTATGACTTATTAAATATTTTCTATAATAATTAGTTAAAGCCATTATATTTTAACTTTAAATAGTTTTAAGATTGGTTTTATCTTCCTATCTACTTTAAAAAAAATTATTAATATTCTTAAAAGAGAATAAGTTACTATTTAAATTAATATGTTATTAGTTTTTATTTTCATATTTATTAATTTCTGTTTTTATAGGGATAACATTTAAGATGAGTTTGTACAATACCATTATTATTCAAGTTAATAATCTATATAATAAAATTTACTTGAAAAGTTAGAATAATAATTAATTAATTTTATTAAATATTATTCAGTTTGAAATTCTTTTAAAATAATTAACTATTAAACGGAGGAAATAACGATAAGTTATGAAAAAGAATGTTAAAATAGCTTTTTTAACACTAACTGTATTCATATTACTAACAGGAATAACAGCAATAACCGCAGCAGACACTAACACTACAACAACACAAGTAACCACACAAACACCAACAACAACACAAGAACTCACACAAACAATACAAAACACCACAAATGATCAACAGAATACAATTAGTAAAACAAAAACAGCTAATACAAACAATGTTGAGACAACAACACAAAAAACAAATACAAATAATAATAAAGAAAATATAAAAACAACAAACAAAGACACCACAACACAAATAAATAACAATATACAAACTACAAGCAAAAGTACAACAAAAACTATACAAACAAGCAAAACAGTAAAAACAAACACAACAACACAAATAAATACACAAAACAATAACAATCAAGTAGTAGTTACACCAACTACAACAGTTTCACAAAAAACATTAAACACCCTTAAAAAATCATCAGAACAAGATTATTATGTATCAGACTCAAAAGGATTAGATACAAATGATGGTTTAACAACTGCAACGGCATATAAAACAATAGCCAAAGCAATAAACTCAACAACTAAAGATCAAACTTATAACATACACATACTTACAGGAACATACAAAGGCGAAGGTAACACCAACCTAACAGTTCCCGGAGACTACACCATAAACTTCATTGGTGATGGAATAAACAAAACCATAATCGATGGAGAAGCAAATTATACCATAGGTGGAACTAGTGTATGGGGTGGAAACCCTGTATGGAATAGTTATAATATTACTTCTGGTAATTGGGGTATGAACATAACTAAAGGTGATGGTAAAATTACTATTACAAATATGAATTTCCAAAATATAGTTAGTCGTGGTGGAAGTTCTATTAATTATGAGGATAATCCTACAACTACAATAGATAATTCAGCTGAATTAATAGTTAATAATGTTTACTTCCATAATAATCTTGCTGGCGTTGGTGCAGGTATTAGAAATAATGCAAATTCAACAGTATACATAAATAACTGTATCTTTGATGGTAATCGTAAAGGTAGTAGTACAGGTAATATGGGAGCAGGAATTTATAATAATGGTACAGCTTATCTAAAAGATTCTATATTTGAAAATTGTTTTGCTCGTTGGGGTACCATTACTAATGATCATATTATGACTATTATTAATTGTACTATACAAAATACCACAGGTTATGATGGAGCAAGTACTTATAAATTTGGTAGTGGAATTGCTATTAATACAGGTAATGCAGACTTTTGGAATGCATATAAAGTAAATGGTATTATTACTGATATTGAAAATTGTACATTTATTGAAGTTGATCAAACTAGTATTTATCAAGATGGTTCAGGTAATTTAACAGTAAATAACTGTATATTCAATCATACAACAGGAATAGCTTTAAAAAGTTCTAATTTAAATTTATCTGCTCCTGAAATTATAACTAATTCCCAATTTATTAATTTAATTCCATCTAATCTTTATTCAAGTTTATCTGTATTAACACCTACTGTTATTGGTATCACAGTTGATTCTCCATTAAACATAACAATAGAAAATAATACTATTATTGGTAACAGTACAGTTAATCCAAGTATTATTGTGAATGGTTATGCTACAGTTAATAATAATACATTAAATGGTGGTCTAATAACTGTTAAACAATCTGATAATAGTATAACAAATAATACAATTAATACATTTAATCCATATGCAGTAACTATGTATCAATCTGGTAGTTATTCAGCAAAAAATAGTAATGTAACAAATAATACTCTTGAGAGTTCAATTTATCTTGGTAATAATGCTGTGCAAACAAATATATATTCAAATGTTATAGAAAACAATACACCAACAGGTGTTAAAATTACATATATTACTAATGATAATTATAATACTTACTTTAATAGTGATGGAACTATGATTCATGGACAAATTCCAGAAAAAAATGCAATAGTATTCTCAGGTAAGATCTATGATAAAACATTTATTTTTGATAATACAACAAGTTATATTACGACAATAGATACTTCAACTGTATTATACAATTGTTCTATTATCTTAAGATCACCTAATTTACAATTAAATGGTACAAGAATTAATAATACTGATATTTCTAGAAATTATGCATTGTTAATAGAATCTAATAATAATATCATATGTAATTCTAATATAACAGTTAATTCAACTAATTCTATACATACCATAATTGTTAAAGGTGAAAATAATGGATTAGAAAGTAATAATATTACAACAATTGGTCCATCTAATAGTATAACAAATAATGAATTAGTAGATACAATAGGAATAATTGTAGAAGGATCAAATAATCTCTTTTCATCAAATAAAATTAGTACAACTTATAGTATTTCTAACTTAAATGGTATAATAGAATCTATACATGTACAAAAAACTGATAACAACCCCGTAAATAATACAATATTTACAGGAAATACGGTAGATGTAACTGCTGATCAATATGGATATGGAATAAACTTTATAAATACAATTAATTCTTATATTCAGGGAGGACAATACTCTGTTACAAGTAATAATGTTGCAAAAAGTATACAAATTCTAAATTCAAATAATACAGATATGCGTAGTGTATTATGTAATGTATATGGTAAAAATAATTATGGATATGGAATGGTACTAAACAATTCAAATAATAGTAAAATATACACATATATTTCATATATAACTGCAAATAATTCCTATTTTATTGAATTAATAAATACAAACAACACAAAAATTTCACCATATGATGAAAAATATCCAGGAACTTTGATGTTAACAGGTAATTATACAACAGGAATTGCCTTATATAATGCCACTAATACAAATATATCTTATACTAAAGGATTAAATCTTCAATTAAATGCAAAAAAACAAGGAATTGACATTAATAGTACTAATTTAATTAAACCAGCAACAACTGGAATACACCTAATTAATAGTACTAATAATCATATAGTATTTACAAACTCATTTATTTTAGAAAACTCAACAAACAATTACCTGCAAGGATCATACTTAAATAGAATGGCATTAGAAAATTCAAATTATAACACTATCAATGCAACAACATTTACTACAAGTACTGGAACATCTATTTCATTAAACAGTTCAAACAACAATATAATTAATGCATCAACAATTACTACAACTAATGGAACTTCAATAACATTAAACAATTCAAACAACAACATAGTATTAAATTCAACAATAACAGCATCCAATGAATATGCAATAACATTAAATAATTCAAATAGTAATACAATAAAAGAAAATAAAATCTATGCAAATCAATTAGGTGGAAATAATGCAGTATGTTATGATACTAATAGTAAAAACAATGATATAATTAATAACTTACCAACAAATATCATTTTAACTATGGATAATTATAATCAATATTTTGAAAATGCTACATTAAAAACTGATATTTCATTATCCGAAACTTATATCATAATTGGATCTAACTTCTATAATAAAAACTTTACAATACCAGTCAATGCAAGAATAACAAATCCAAATAATTATACAATATACAATGGAACAATGACATTTACAGCAAATTCAACTGGAAGTAAAATAATAGGACTAAACTTTAACAGTACAGATGAAAGAGAAACAATATTATATATCTATTCTGATGGGGATCCATATATTAGTGAAACTCGTTTTTCAGTGATTAACTCAACATTTTACCAAGAAAATCATATAAATCCAGCACATACAATACAAGATATGAATGGACCAAGACATATTATAACAAATTGTAATATAACAACATTAGGACCAGAAATACAAACTACTGACGGAAGACCAAGTACATGTGCAATAATTGGAAACATTGCAGTAAATGACCTGGAATCTTTACAGGGTACAGCAAACATCTATGTTAAATACACAACTAGTGATAAAAAAGGATTAATATCTGGAACATATAATTTCCAAGGAAGTTCTTGTAAAATAACAGTTATAGGAGATAATAATGCAACAGGGATAATAGGTTCTACAAAAGGAGTAAATTTAGGTGGATTCAATATTAATGTAACTTCTAATAATTATGCAATAGGAGTAATAATAAATGCTGGAGCATATAACCCAAATAACATAACAGTAACCGGAAAAAATACCATAGGATTAATAATAACAAACAAAAGTGAAATATCAATTCGTAATTTAAATCTTAAATTAAATGCAAGTAATACAGCAGAAGCAATAATTTTAAACAACATAACTAATCAATTAACAATAGAAAAAAATAATATAACCATAAATATACCAAATTTAACAACAGCAATAACAGCAAATGATATAAAAGAAATAAGTATAACAAATAATAATATAACAACAACAGGACAAACAACAACAGCTACAAAACCATTAATATTATCAACAAATACTACTGGAAATATAATTAATAATTATTTAATAGGAAATAATTTACAAGGAGATCTCACAGTAACTACAACAAATAGTACAGTAACAGTATATTGTAATGCACCAGGTATTGTAATAACAAATGATAATTATAATACATACTTTACAAATGGAATATTAAATATTAAATCATCAGTAATATCAATAGGTTCTGATATTTATAATAAAAATTTCACATTTACTAATCCTGTACTAATAAATAATCCCAATAATTACACAATATACAATGGAACCATAACATTAAAAGATAATGCAACAGGAAGTACAATAACTGGTTTAATTATTAATAATACTAATAAAACTGCTATTAATTTACAAGTACCTTCTTCAATAACATACAATAACATAACATCAATAGGTAACAACACAGTTATAACAATAACAAATGTAACAGATACATCATATCAATAT
>CAYNSJ010000116.1:0-5176 GCA_964399835.1 uncultured Methanobacteriaceae archaeon
TACCACTTGGTATTGTACTGACATATTAATCTAAAGACAATTGCTTGTCGCACTTAAAAAAAATAGAAAAAAAAGCAATAGATAATAAATCTATGCTTCTTGTTTTAAAGTATTTAAATTAGTAATTTTATTATTTATTAAAATACCAACACCAGTACCAGCATTATATGCAAGTCTTGCACCAGTTACAATAGTTATATTGTACGTATTCTGTTTTAATCCATCAGGTATTGTAATATTTTCATTTATTATACCATTTGTTACTGTGACATTAGATAATATTGTTTTACCATTGAGTTTTATTGAAATCCTATTAGTTCCTTGTACTATATTTCCATGTATATCTTTAATTATTCCAGTAACAGTCACATTTTGACCAGGAATACCAGTTACTGTATCAACAGTAATTTTTGTATTAGTTTTCTCAACCATTATAGGAGCTTTAGCTTCTGCTCTATAATAAGCAGGATCAGAATATACAGCACTTATATTATAACCATGAGCAGATATACCATCAAAGATAGTATAACTAAGCATTGCTTGACCATTAGTAACATTCACAAGCACAGTATTATTGTTCACATCTTTAATAGTATGACCCTGGAATTTAAATATAACAACCCCATTATTTAATATAGTTCCATTAACATCACGAATAATAGCTAAAAATTGAGTAGTATCCTCAGCTCTTACAGGACTATGTGTTACAATAAGATTAATTATTGCTGTACGTTTTATTACTGTTACATTAGCATTAGTACTTCTTGAACTATTATATTTGTTATCAGTACCACCATATACAGCAGTTATTGTAACATTAGCTTTAGACCAACTAACAGGACATGTATAATTTAATAAAGCCTTACCATCAACAACATTAACATAAATAACATTACCATTAACATCTCGTAATACTTTACCATTAACTTTAAAGACAACACGTCCACCATTAACTAAATTACCATTTTCATCTGTGATATTAGCTTGTAATTGTGTAACACTACCAACCATACTAAATACTGAATTAACTTTAATTATTGTATTTAATTTATTACCAACAACAATAGTACCATTACCCGTCTGATTATCATAAACACTAGTTCCATTGTAAACTGTTGTAATATTAAATATACCAATATTATCCAAAGTAGTATTGATTGATGCAATACTATTAGTTACATTAGCTAAACCAACATAACTTCCATTAACATAAAACAATACAACACCATCATTTACATTTTTACCATTGACATCTATAATCGTAGCATTCAAAGTAACATTACCAATTGTACCATCAACAGAAGGAACAACAACCACAACACCAGTTTTACTAATATCAATAAATACGGATGTATTACTTGAAGCGTATACTCCTGTGTTATCATTATATGTTGCTGTTATATTATGATTTCCTGATTGGTTTAGTATTTTATTTAATTTTATTTCGCCATTTGTTACATCAACTGTACCAATAACATTACCATTGTCATATATTGTCACAGTTCCTGTTTTAATTAGATTACCATTATTATCAGTTACATTTACTTTGATTGTTGTATTTGTTGTAGTTGTACCTGGATTAACATCTACGTTAATATTTGTAGGTATTGTTGTGATTTGTGCTGTTACTTCATTTGATGTATTATTTGTGTATTCATTGTTTGTATCATTATATACTGCTTTAATTGTATAATCACCACTTGAAGGGAAAACATATTGCAATTTAGCAATATTACTACCAGTTAGTTCAACTGTACCAACAAATTGACCATTAACATAGAAAGTCACATTACCACTAGTAACAGGTAAATTAGTCATATCAACAATAGATGCATTAAGTTCAGATAATTTACCAACAACAGCATCATTAGTAACACCAACAGTAATTGTTGTATCCTCTGTTACTAAATTGATTGAAACATCTTTAGTTGTATTAGTATAGTAATTATTTGTATCATTATATCTTATGCTTACAGTATGTGTATTTGCATCACCAAATATATAATTAAATGTAGCTTCGTTTGTACCACTTAATTCTTTAGTCTCAACATCCACTCCATCAATTACTAAAGTTACATTACCACTAGTAATTCCTTTATTTGTAGCTGTTTCATTTAAAGTAACTGTTATAGGAGTATTTTTTGTTGCATTAGCATTTATTGTTGGAACTTTTATTGTAACATCACGTGTAACAAATGTTAATGTTGCAGTATTTGAAGCAGTATTTGCTATTGTTGGAATTACATAAGTTGTAACTGTTCCTGCAGTATCTGATGTTACGTTATATTCATTTTTATTAATTGTACTAGCTTGTATTCCATTTACATAAACATTGTAATTTACATTATCTAATATGTTTGTATCATAATATTCTGGATATGTTAAAGCAAATTCAATTGTTTCAGTTACATTAGTTCCTACATTAACATTAATAGTAGAAGTAGGAGATAATGCTGCAGTTTTAAATCCTATTGTACAATTTGTAAATATATCAGGATTTATTGTATCAAATGTATTAATTCCCGGTAAATTTAATGTTTCATTAGTTGCAGTAATATTAGTAAATGTGTTATTACTTAAAGTAACATTTGCACTAGTCGTTGTACTTACTATTGCACCACCTTTATCTGTTGCAGTACTATTACTAAATGAAGAGTTACTCACAGTTAAGTTAAAAGTTGTATAAATAATTCCACCATTTACTGCCGTATTATTATCAAATATTGTATTATTTATAGTTGAATTACCAGTATTATATAATACACCACCATTAGTTGCATTATTTTTATAAAATGTAGAATTACCAATAGTTAAATTAGCAATATTAGCTATAGCACCACCATTAGTTGCATTATTATCATATGCAGTTACATTGTTAAGTTTCATAGTTGCAATATTATATATTGCACCACCAGCGTTATTACTAGTTAATTTATTATTGTAAATTGTGGTATTTGTAATGTTAATGTTTGCTTCGTTGTATATTGCACCACCTATCTTTGCTGCAGTATTATTATATATAAAAGCATTAGATATTGTTAAGTTACCTTGGTTATTTATTGCTCCACCATTTGCATAAACACTATTTAATGCAGTATTATTATACATAGTCACATTATTCAAAGTCATGTTTCCATTATTTTTTAATGCACCACTATTTCCATATGCAATATTATTATAAAATGTTGTATTTTTTACAGTTACATCTGCATTACTACCTGCATAAACTGCTCCACCATCATTAGTTCCATTTGCTATATTATCATGAAAAGTACTGTTACTTATAACTGTTATTCCATTGGTATTAATAGCTCCACCATATTTAAGTGTTTGAGTAGTATTAAATTTATTATTATAAAATATTGTATCGTTTACTGTTAAATTTCCTGTAGAGTATATTGCACCTCCACCATTAACTGCTGAATTATTATACACTGTTGCATTTTGAATAATATTTAAATTACCTGCAGAACATATTGCTCCACCAGTAGCACCAGCTGAATTATTATAAATATTCGTATTATTAACAGTTAAATTACCACTTGCTGTAATATAAATAGCACCACCATCAGTAACTGCTGAATTATTATAAATATTTGTATTATTAACAGTTAAATTACCTTTTGATGTAATATAAATAGCACCACCATAAGTAACTGCTGAATTATTGTATATTTGAGTGTTATTAATTAATGTTTTACCATTTACATATATTGCACCAGCAAAAGTTTTAGATGCACTATTATTATAAATTTTAACATTATTAACAGTTAAATTTCCAGAAGACAATATTGCACCACTTGTATGTGCAGTGTTATTATATATACTTGTGTCATTGATAATTAAAAAACCTGTATTGTATATTGCACCACCATCTACTGCAGCAGAATTATTATAAATATTAGTGTTATTATAAATAGTTAAGTTACCAGTAGAATATATTGCACCACCACCAGATAAAGCGTTAGTGTTAATATCTGTATTATTTTTAAATGTAGCATTATTAATTTCTAGATTTCCACTAGAATATATTGCACCACCTAATCCAACACTTACATCATCATTTATTGTAGTATTCGTAATATTTATATTACCTAAGTTTGATATTGCACCACCACGACGTCCTGTATTGTTAATTAAATTACAATCAGTAACTGTTAGATTACCTTGATTATACACAACACTACCATCACGTGTACTATCACTTGAAGTACTTGAACCCGTAGATTTAGTATTTTTAATAGTAACATTAATTAGATTTAATGTATAACCATTACTTACACTTATAAAATAGTTAGTTCCTTGTCCATCAATTGTTGCACCATTACCATTTATTGTTAAGTTACGTAATGTACCTGTACTACTACCCCAAGTTATACTTGAAGTTATTGTATAAGTATTAGCTGCATTTAAATTGATAGTGTATGAAGTATCACCTGATGATTTAGCCGTGTTAACTTCATCCATTAGTGCTGCATAATCATTTACTGTATTTCCACTAGCTTGTTTTATTGTTTTTAAGCTGGTTTTTGCTATTTGTGTATTTAGTGTTTGTATTTGTGTTGTATTTTGTTTTTCAGTTACTTTTTTAGTTATTGTTTGTGTTGGTGTGATTGATTGTGGATCACTTTCTTGTTGTTTTTTATTAGTTTCAGTTATTTGTGTATTTACATTATCAGTTTTTGGATTTTGTGTATTTGTTTGTATTATCTCTTTTTGAATATTTGATGTTTTTATAGTCTTATCTGAAATTTTAGTTGTATTTTCTATGTTAACTTGTGTTTTAGTTTCAATTGAATTAGTTTGACTTACTTGATTTGTATTAATAGTGTGCATATTTGTATTTACTTGATTTTGTGAATTATTTGTTTCTATTTGAGGTATTGTCTCTTCTTTATTAACTGTACTTTCCATAGAATTAGTAGCTACAACAGTACTTATACTTAATAATAATACCATAGTAACTACTAATAACAGTAATATTCGTTTTTTCTTCTCCATCTTCATCCTCCCAATTTTGATTGAATTTTAGAAATAATAAGTTATATTAGTCATTATATGTTACTATTATTAAATTATTGATATATAAAATTAATTAAGTTTAATAATTAATAAAAAAGGTGGGGATGTGAATTAAATATTTTTTTTAGATAGTTTGTAGTTTGTTTATTTTTTG
>CAYNSJ010000117.1:0-4903 GCA_964399835.1 uncultured Methanobacteriaceae archaeon
TTCTTTATTGGGTAAAGGATGTTAAGAAAGCTAATGCCTTTGTTGTCGATAAGACAATAGGAAATTAACAAATAATAATAACTATGATTGATATGACCACTTTAACAGGTGCAATTATGATTCAAAACGTATTTAATAGTTTAAATACGAAAGAATAATTCAGGCGTAATGAATATTGTATACTATATTTAGTATAACGAGTCAGCGGGATTATGCGAAAATAGTAATTAAATTACAACAGCGGATGAATCATACTAGAAACTCGTAATTTTACGTATTTCTAGGAAAAAGAGCTTGAGCCGAATGTCATGAAAGTGACACGTTCGGTTCTGAGAAGAGAAAGGAGAAGTAATTCTCTCGATTTATTCGACTTTTTATATTTTTTTTAAGAAATAGGAATAAGATACAATTGAGAAAAAGTCAGTTATGAGAAATTAAATAAAAATAGTTTCTTACTTATTTTTTAGTAGTTCTCAAGATCCCCCTCTAAAAAGTAAGGGGTACTCTTAAAAATTTTTTTATAGTACTTGTTTTAAAAATAGATCAATTCAATAAGTTCAAATAAAATTAGCTGGAGAGTAAAAGAATAGATTTTATTATACTTAACTTTATATACATGAAAAATATATATTCTCATTTAGAGAATATATAAATTTTAGCATGTATCATTTTTAATTATTAAGTTATGAAAAATACATCATTGGAGTGATGTTAAAAAAACATAACTTAACAAATATTAGGCAAAAGTCTATATTATTTAATTTTGCAATTATAAGAGTATTTCTAGAATTAATAATATTAGATGAATATTAATAATGCATAAAGATGCAATTATTTGTATATCGCTCATGATATCACCTCCCTGTAATTTATTTCTTATTTTTTTTAAATAGAACTTCTACCATTTAATAAAATTCTTTTTTTTAAATAGGGAGGTTGAGAAAAAGATAGTAATTTTTCTCTTCTTAATCTTTAATACTCATAGATAATTGTTACTTAATTATTAAGAAATAAATTAACCAACAACTACACAGAATAGTGTTGGATTACAAGTGACATTATTACAATACAAGTACTACTTGTTATTTAATTTATTTATTACTTCTTTTATATAAATATTATATCATATATGAAAACTAGTTAGTACTGCAACAAACAATATTACATTTGCAACCTATATAAATATTATAACACATGTGAAAACACTATCCCTTCTTTTTCGTACATCTTTTTTTCTATTTTTTTAGGAAATTATGTAATACTATTTTATAAATAGTATGTTATTATGGTACTAAAAAAAATGTAGATTAAAATATAGATCACGGAAGTAAGGATGGATTTCCTTATCCTATTGATCGTGAAGTTTATGATCATTCAATAGAAACTATAAAAGATGCATTGGATCAATCAAAATTAGATAAAAAAGATAAATATGATGCTATTAAACGTTTAAATAATTATATAACTTAATTTATACTTTTTTTTTATTTGAATTTTTTGATAATTTTTAATTTATAGTATTTTATTATTAGAATACTAATAATTATATTAACTTTAAATATAATATAATATAGGTGATTAGTTTTGGTAGATCACAATCAAAAAGATTCAAATGAAAGTAATAAGGAATCTAAAAAAAAGAAGCCTAAAATTCCAATAGACAAATTCACATTAGCTTCTTTGATAATTGTTATAATTATTCTTGCTTTAGTAGGATATTATTATATATCCATGCAAGTTGTTTATAATGAATCAAATGTTGATAATGCAGTAATAACTCCATTAGGAAGTAATGAAAATGGTAATGTTGTTAAAATGGGTCCTTATGGTAATGCATCTTCTAATATGAAAGTTGCATTTATTGTAGGAGTACATTCAGAAGATCAAAAATCGGAAGATCTTTTAACCAAAGCACTTGTTGAACGAAATGACTTAAAATCATGTTATTATGTATATAAAATCAATGTATCAGATACACAATCTTCTCAAACACGTCTTAAAGGTGAATTATTAGCAAATCAATATGCTGTACCCGAAATACAACAAAATAATTATAATGTTGTTGTAAATGTACATTATATGTTAAATTCACATAGTTTTATTAAATCTATATTAAGTGTATTTGGTCAAGATTCATTCCAAAGTGGTAACTCTAGTTCAAATGCAACAGATACATCAGATATTCATAAATATATTTTAGATCCAATAAATAATGCTGGTGGACATGCAATAGATTATGGTATATATTATTCTAATGATGATATAAACAGTACACAATCAAACACAAGAACATTTGTTAATTTCTTTGACAGCTGGAACTTGAATGGACCACAAAAAGAAACACCATATTAAATTATTTAAATTAAATAAACTCCCTAACTTACCTTTTTTTGAAATAAATTAGAATCATTCAATCAATTAGTTATAATTAGTTATATATTTAATAATAAACAAAAATTAAGTATATACTATAAAAAAAGTTAATTAGTAGTGTAAATAATGTTAAATGAAAAAATAGATGAGTATACTATATTATTTCAAAGTATTAAAAGTAGACCATTCACAATAAAAATATCATATTTATTTCTTTTAATAAGCTATTTATTATTCATATTATCTTCGTTTGGAAAATATTCTCATTCTGAGTCAATTTTGATATTTGAAGGATTTCTTTTCTTTTATTGGTTTGGTTGGTTGTTTCTTGAAGGAGATGAATTAAATAAAAGACATATTAAATTCTTAACATTATTCTCTTTGATTTTAATATTATTAAATTCTTTATCAAGTATTATTTTATTAAATAATGCTTCTATTATTAAAAGTAATGTAATTAATAGTGTGTTTGTCTTAATATTTGCAAAAGTTAGTGCATTTAAATTATCAAAAACATATATGAAAAATAATTAATTTAAAAATTACAGAAAGATTATTTAAATAAGAATATTTATACTATTATATTAAAAGGAGTGTTATAATTGAATAGTAATATAGATATTTATAAAAGTTTTAAAACAAGTCACATACTTGTTAAAATATCTTATATTTTATTAGTAATTGGATATTGTCTTTTTATAATATCTTTACTTAAATATTATAACTCTATATCTTCATTCATGATTGTATGGTTATCAACAGCTTTTTATTTTTTTACATGGCCTTTTATTAAAGAAAGTCAAATAAATAAAAAGTTATTAAACATATTTTTAGTATTATTTTTAGTATTGTTATTATTATTTTTTATACTGAACCCAACAATGTATTTTATTCAAACGTACTTAATTTTTACAGTACTTATCATAATTATGGCTTGGGCAGCAAAGTTCAAACTATATCAATTTAGAGCTGAAGTAAAAGAAGACTATTATTAATTATCTATTTTTTTTAAAAAAAGGGTTTGTAAAGATAAATTATATCTTTACACTATTTATATTAATAGTTATCGTATAAAGTTAGTCCAAATTTGTTCTTCTTTTTTAGGAAGTTCAATATCATTTTCTAATGCTATTTTTTTACATTTTAAGAAAAATGCCATGTTACGAGCAAGTGTTCTCATAGTTTGTAATCCTTCACGGTCTTGTTTTACATCTTCTGGCGTAAATCCGTGTACCATGTTCCAATATTGGGATGATATTATTGGCATTTCTTTAATTGTGAAATATTTGTTTATTTCATCTAGTGTTGCTGTTGTTCCTGCACGTCTAGCTGATGCTACAGCTGCACCTGGTTTCAAATAAAATGTATCATCAATTGTTGAATAGAATAATCTGTCTAAAAATGATCTTATTTGTCCTGATGCATTTGCATAATAAACGGGTGTTCCAAATATGAATCCATCAGCTTCTTTTGCAAGTTCTTTGAATTCTTCAACTTTATCATCAAAAATACATTTTCCAGTTTTTTTGCATGTAGCACATGCAGTACATCCAGCTATTGGTTTTGTTCCTATCCAATAAATTTCAGTTTCTATCCCCTCGTCGTTTAATGTTTTTGATACTTCGTTTAATGCAGTATATGTACATCCTTCTTTATGGGGACTTCCATTTAATAATAATACTTTCATTTAATAATTCTCCTCTTTTGTATATAAAGTTATATTTAAATATATAAATATATAAGTCTAATGTACTTTTATTTTTTTTAATATTAATAATTTGTTCTAATTTTATATTTTAATAAAACTAAACATATATTTATATATAAAAATTATAAATAGGTTGAAAGAAATGGAATTATTTAATAAAACTAATTTAAAACAATTTGAATTAATAAATTATATAATGAATAATCTCGATGATGATCATCTGTCAGTTAAGATAGTATATGTTGTACGATCTGATCGTTTTGATGTTCCATATTATGTAGATACAAAAATATTACTCTCCTATTGTAGTGATATACATGATAAAGGAATAATACATGCTATGGATGTAATAAATCATCATAGAATGTTTAATCTTACTGAGAGTAAATATAATGAAATTAAAGAAGAATTAGTAAATTCATATAATAAAAATAAGGATTATATTAATGATAATGTAACAATTAAAATTGACAAAATAAGTTCTATAAAAGTTGAAGCAAGAACATCAGAGGAACTTCAAGAAATATTTGATGTCTATCATTCATTTTTTGAATTGATAGATTCTTTGGCATAATAGAAATATTATGCTTTTTTATTTTAAAAATTTTTAATATTATACATCAAATTTAAAAAAAAATATAAAGGAGAGTGGTGGTATTTATATTTTGGAAGGGTATGATTAACAGTTATTAAGTATAATCACAAGTAAATAAGTGAGGTAAAAGATATGGTTTTGAGAGGTTTACTTATTTACATTGTGTAACGAAAAATTTATTTATTTACTTGAGTAAAATTTGTCTCTTGCTACGTGCATAGCTTCTA
>CAYNSJ010000118.1:0-4881 GCA_964399835.1 uncultured Methanobacteriaceae archaeon
CGCTACCGCTACAACGAGGCCACGGGGAAGATGGAAGAGGTTTCCCTGGAGTGCAACGAGGGGCTGGGGCTCCAGGTGGTCATGAAGCACCCGAATATCTCCTATGAAAGCCCCATCACCGGCGAGGCCATCACCACCTGGGCCAAGCGGGACTATGACATGAAGGCCGCCGGGTGCGTGGACGCCCGCGAGGCCAAGGAAATGGCCGCCGATGCCCGGCGGTACTGGAAGAAGCCGACCGATGGGCTGACCTTGAGAGAGGTTGAGCGCCACCGGTAGCAGACATTTCCGTGGGCTAGGACCGTACATCCGAAAAGGGGAACCCCCGACCCCCTGCCCACGGCTTAAATCGGGGTAACACCGCATACGGGGGGTGTGGAAGCCACAGGAGAAGGCTTTCATGCCCGAGGAACTGAACAGCGCACCTGAGTTCGAAGCCCAGGCCAGCGCGTCCGCCGAAACCCAGGCCGATGTTTCCGAGAAGGAAACGCAGTCTCAGGGTGCGGACACCCCCACTGATCCCCTCGAGGACATCTGGGAGAAGCACCAGGGCGAGGCCGAGGACACCCCCGCTGCCGACAAGGAGCAGCCGGGAGCAGTTGAAGGCAAGCCCGAGGGCCAGAAGCCGGATGCCGCCGCCGATCAGAAGGGCCAGGACGAAGCCGGAAAGGCCGCTCCTGACGCTTCCACGGCGATCCCCGCCCCCAACACCTGGACCAAGGAAGAAAAGGCCGCCTGGGACGCTGCGCCGCCCGAGGTGAAGGCCGCCCTGGTCCGCAGGGCTTCCCAGGTCGAGCAGTTGGCCAAGGATTCTCTTGAGGCCCGCAACTTCGCGCGCGTCATGGAGCCCATCGGCCACGTCCTGGCGGACCCCGAAACCCAGGAATTTTTCAAGACGCTCCAGATGCCGGACGGCACTCGGCTGGCGGGCAACCCCAAGGCCATCGCCGCCGAAATCCGGGACCTGATCGGCATCAAGCGCACCCTCATCACCAACCCCGCCGAAGGCATGCGGCAGATCAGCCAGTGGCTTGCACAGTGGGGCCTCGACCCGGGTCAGATTCCTCAGGCCGAAAACGGCCAGGAGCAGAACCCGCAGATGAGCGCCCTACAGCGAGAACTGGCCCAGCTTCGCGCCGTTGTCGCAAGGCGGGAAAAGGACTCCGAAGAGGCCACCGTTGCCGCGCAGCAGCAGCATGCTGTCCAGCGCATCGCGCACACGGTCGTTGGCTTCACGGAGGCCAAGGACGCGACCGGCAACCATCTTTACCCGCACCTCCACGGCGAACACGCCGAAGCTGTGGGCGAAGCCATGGGACGCTGGCTCCGCGCCAATGTGGGGCCCGAAGGCCTGACCCCTGAACTGATGCAGCGCGCCTACGACACGGCCGTTTTCGCCCATCCCGGGACTCGGGAAGCGGAGTTCAAGAGACGTGAAGAGAAGCGCGTTGCCGAGTTCAAGTCACGGTCCGACAGGGCCAGGAAAGCGGCTGGGCTGCGTCCGAACCCGGGCGGCCCGGCCAGTGGCTTTGAAAAAATGACGGCCCAAGAGGCCATGGAAGCGGTCTGGAACAAGCACCAGGGCGCATAAGGAGCAAGAAAAACCATGACTGCCCCGAACAGTCTCTTCACCGAACTGACCGTTGCGACTCTCAAGAGCCGCAAGAAGGAAATCGCTGACAACATCGGCCAGCACAACGCCCTGTATCGCCGCATGCGCGAGAAGGGCAACATGCGGACCGTGTCCGGCGGTACCACCATCGTGGAAAACCTGGACTACGCCGAGAACGCCACCTTCCAGCGTTTCTCCGGCTACGACGTGCTGAACGTCAGCCCGTCCACCGTGTTCACCGCGGCCGAGTTCCTGTGGATGCAGGCCGCCGTTCACGTCACTTACTCGGGCCGTGAAGAGCGGATCAACAAGGGCTCCAAGGAACGCGTGTTCGACCTGGTGAAGTCCCGCGTGGACAACGCCATCGCCACCGCCGCCAACGCCATGAACCGCGACATGTACTCCGCCGGCACCCTGACCAACCAGATCGGCGGCCTCCAGCTCATCGTCGCCACGACCCCCACCAACACCGTGGGCGGCATCGACGGCAACACCTGGGCCTTCTGGAGGAACAAGGTCATCGACTTCCACACCGCCGGAACCGGCGGCGCGTCCGTGACCCCTTCCAAGGACAACATGCGGACGTACATGAACCAGATGTGGCTGAAGCTCACCCGCGGCGCCGAAGTGCCGGACTTCATCCTGATGGATCCGACCTTCTACGAGTATTACGAGGAGAGCCTTCAGGTCCTCCAGCGCTACGCCTCGGCCAATGAGGGCGCCCAGGGCTTCCAGACCCTCAAGTACAAGTCCGCCGACGTGTTCTTCGACCAGACCCTGGCCCCGGACGGCGTGACCCCCATCATGCCCGCCAAGACCGCGTACTTCCTGAACACGAAGTACCTGAAGCTGGTGGAGCACCCGGACGCCCAGTGGACCCCGATGGAGGACAAGGTGTCCGTGAACCAGGACGCCACCATCGTGCCCCTGCTGTGGATGGGCAACATGACCGTCAGCAACCGTTTCATGCAGGGCGTCCTGTACGACAGCGCGTCCTAGGGAGGAACAGCAATCATGAGCACCATCACCCTGACCGGCTCCTACAACACCGAGGGGCGCGCCGGTATCGGCCCGCTCTCGCAGGCTGACGCCGACGCCATCTGCCCCCTCGGCACCCGGCTCAACTTCAAGACCCCGAGCGGCGAGGTGGAAGCGGTCTATCTCCAGGCCGACAGCTCGGGCGTGACGGCCGGCAACATCTGCGTCTTCGACAACTACGTTGCCACGAAGGCCGCTTCGACCGCCAACCAGGCCCGCGGCGCCTGCGTGGCCTGCGCCACCCTGGCCGCCTCGGAATACGGCTGGTTCATCGTGAACGGCATGGCCTCCATGCTCTGCGATGCGAACAACACCGCGGACAACGGCAAGGCCTACCTGTCGAGCAACGCTGGCGTTGCGTCCGCCTCTGCGGCCAACGGCAAGCAGATCCTGGGCGTCGGCTTTGCCGAGGCCGTGACCATCTCCAGCGGCACGGCCATGGTCAAGACGAACCTCCAGCACCCGACCCTCCAGGGCCAGACCGCCTAGCGTCTATGAACAAGGGGAGGGGGGGCAGTCTCCCCTCCCCGACCAAAGCACCCCGGAAGGGGCCAGCAAAGGAAGAACGACATGGCTATGATTCAGTTTTCCAAGTGCCCGGTCCAGGACCCCAAGGCCACCATCGAGGCCGGGAAGCCGATGTTCGGCGAGGGCATCGACGCCCTGATTCAGATCGACAAGTACTCGAACATCCGGTTCCAGTTCATGGGCCCGCGCAAGGACGAGACGGAGGCCGCTTTCTTGGCTCGCGTCCCCAACGAAATCCGCGTCAACTGGATGCCCCAGCTCAAAGCGTGGCTGTCCGGCCAGACGATGACCGATGGCACCCCGCTGGAGATCATGGCGTGGATCACCCCGGCCCAGGTGGCGAATTTGCGGGGCGTCGGCATCGCCTCGGTGGAAGCCCTGGCCGCCGCCTCTGACGGCATCCTGGCCCCGCTGGGCATGAACGCGAGCGCCATGCGCTCCCAGGCTAAGGCGTGGCTGGACGAGCGCGCCGGGAAGGCCATTTCCAGCGTTGGCCGCCTGGAGGACGAGAACCAGGCCCTCAAGGGGCAGCTTGCCGAGCAGGCCGAAGCCCTGAAGGCCATGCAGGAGCAGCTTGCCGCGATGGCCCATGAAGACACGGGCAAGCGCGGTCCGGGCCGCCCCAAGTCCAAGGAGTAGAAACGAATGAGCCTGCTCACCATCATCCAGGACGTTGTCTCTGAACTCTCCAACGTGGGGACGCCCCCGACGTTCATTTCGGGCAACACGGACTCCACCGTGGTCCAGATGGTGAGCCTGCTCAACAAGGAAGGCCAGCACCTCGCGGCCAACTACCCCTGGCAGGTCATGACGAAATCCGTGGAGCGGGCTGCCGTTGCTTCGACCAGCGGCAGCGCCGCCACGGACCAGGGGGCCATTGAAACCATCTGCCCCGGGTATCTCTACATCCTGGACGACACCATTTGGCTGGCGAACCAGCCGTTCAAGCTCCTGGGCCCGCTTTCCCCCCAGCAGCGCACCAGCCTGGAGGCATACAAGGTCCAGGGCGCCGCTTGGTACTACTGGATAGAGGGCGGCCACCTGTGGACCTCGCGCCCGACGTACACCAGCCAGACCCTCAAACTGCGCTACCAGAGCCGGTATTGGGTCCTGGACGCTGACGGGGTGACGTACAAGGAAAAGTTCGAGAACGACAACGACACCACCCTTCTGCCGGAGCGCGTTCTGACCCTGGGCCTCATCTGGCGTTGGCTGTCCCGGAACGGGCTGCCCTACGAGCAGGAGGCCCTGGACTACACCCACGCGCTGGAACAGTACACCAGCCGCGAGGGCACGCGCACTATCCTTTCGGCTACGGAACAGGCTGACGATGCCAGAAGCAACCGCGCCATTATCGCCGGTGTCATGAACGTGACCGGATCGGGGTCGTAAATGCAAGGAGCCGGGCCAATCCTTCCCTGGTATAGACGCTTCGCTGAGGGCTTTTCTGCCTCCCCTGGGAGTGAGGTACAGCACAATAACGTGCCGTACAATGCTGGTCGCATCCTTGGGGAGTGGACGGCTGACCCCTACCGGAAGCTCATGTCCGCCATGAATATGGTGCAGGCTGACCCGACTACGGAAGAAGGGCAGGCGTTGCAGCGGCAGGCTTACGAAGACACAACCAGCGCGCTCGCGCAGATCGGGATTATCAATAGTGCTGTTCCTGGGAGGCCCGCTGGAAGCCTTGGAAGCATGGTCGG
>CAYNSJ010000119.1:0-4709 GCA_964399835.1 uncultured Methanobacteriaceae archaeon
AATTAGAGTTAGTTATTGTTACCGTTCCATAATATGTAGCTATTGCTCCACCAAGATCATTTGCCCTGTTTTTATTTAATGTTGTATTTATTAATATTAAATTTCCAGTATTTGCTATTGCTCCACCTTCTGTTGCTTTTGATCCTTGTATAATAGAATTTTCTATTATTACAGTTCCATCTAAATTACCTACTGCTCCACCATCATTTCTTACTTTGTTTTGAGTAAATTTAGAGTTTGTAATTGTGGTACTTCCATTAATAGTAAATAATGCTCCACCATAACTAGCAGTGTTTTTATTAAAGTTTGTATATGCTATTAAAAAATTAGAGTTACTAACATATATTGCTCCACCTTTTACACCTGTATTATTTATGATTTTTGTATAAAGAATTGTTGCATTTGAATTTTCTATGGCTATAGCTCCACCATAACGTGCAGTATTATTAATAATATCTGTTTTATATGTTGTAAGTTCACCATACTTAGTATATACTGCTCCACCAACAGTTGCATTATTATTTCTTAAATCACTATCTTTTATGAAAATTATTCCATTATCATTGTATAATGCTCCACCATATTTAGAAGCAGTATTGTTGTATAAGTTGGAGTTAATTATATTTGTAGTACCAATTGTATTTAAGATGGCTCCACCAACATAATCTGCTGAGTTATTTTCAAAATGACTACCAATAATATTTAAATTCCCAATATTATATAATACTCCACCATAACTTGCTGAGTTATTTTCAAAGTTACTACCAGTAATATTTAAATTCCCCATATTGTATATTGCTCCACCATAACTTGCTGAGTTATTTTCAAAGTTACTACCAATAATATTTAAATTCCCCTTATTGATAATTGCTCCACCATTTATTGCTGAGTTATTTTTGAAATTACTATTTATTATAACAATACTACCTTCATTGTATACTGATCCACCAACATCACCTGCTTTATTATTCTCTAAAGTAGTATTTAGTATAATAAACTTATTCGTGTTATAAATTGCTCCACCAGTTTCATCAGCAATGTTATTTTTTATAGTAGTATTGATTATGACTAAATATTTGTGGTTATCTAATGCTCCACCATAAGTTGCTGTGTTATTTTCAAAGTTACTACTAGTAATAGTTAAATTCCCTTCGTTACTTATTGCTCCACCATGGAATAATACTTTGTTATTTTTGAAAGTACTATTAATTATAGTTAAATTTCCTCTGTTACTTATTGCTCCACCAGATCCATAAGGTGCATTATTATTATTCATTGTTATATTGATTAGAGTTAATTTTCCTTTATTGTATATTGCTCCTCCCATAGCTCCTATGTTATTTTCTAATTTAGAGTTTGTTATTGTTAGATTTCCATAGTTACTTATTGCCCCACCATCATCATATGTTATTCCATTTATAAATGTTATATTGTTTATATTTACTGTTGTTCCTTTGTTTATTATCATTATATTATTATTTTGTCCACTTATTGTGATATTAGTTGTTTGTCCTGTGATTGTAATATTTTGTTTTATGTTTAGGTTATAATCTTCTGTTGTGTTGTATATACCTTCTGCTAGTATTATGGTACCATTATTATTCACATAATATAATGCTTCTTGTATTGTTTTAACGGAACTTGCCCAGTTAGATCCATCACCACTTGAAGTTGTACTTGCATTAACATATACTGTATCTAATTTATTACCTATTGAAAGAGTGTATCCATCTATTGTTGCTAATGTTACTTCACCTTCTTTTGTATAAATATCACTTGTTGTATTGTATCCATTATTTAATATTTGATTGGTTGTTGTTTTATTTGCATAAGTGTATGTTACGTTACGATTTGAAAATATTGTATTATCAGGTAATTGTGTTATAGTTCCATTAGCATCTATTACTGAATTTAATGATGTTTTAAAATTTACTTGTTTATTTAATTCAATTGGAGTGGTATTGGTAAATGTCATTACTACCCATTTATAAGTATAATAAGATTGAATATATACCTGTGGATTATTAGACCCCCACCAATTATAATCAAGAGATAGTATCGCTCCTAAAGCATATACATCTTTAATTGAATAATTATTATTAAAAAATATATTATAAGTGATATTTAAATAACTTCTAAAATAACTATATACAGCATTACCATATATTGTTGCAGTATTGTTAATAAAAGTACTATTTACTATATTTAATGAATTAGAATTATATACAACTCCACCAACAATTGCTGTATTATTTCGTAAGGTACTATTAATGATTATTAAAGTTCCATCGTTAGAAATTGCTCCACCACCAGTTGCATTATTATTTTCTAATACTGTATCAGTTATAGTTAGATTTCCTTTGTTATATACTGCTCCACCATAGGAGTTATTTCCATTTGTTAGTGTTATGTTGTTGATGGTGATTGTAGTTGCTTGTGTTATGTTGAATATTTGGTATGTGTTTTGTCCTGATATTATTGTATAGTTTTGTGATTCTCCAATGATATTAGCATCTTTTGTGAATGTTATTGTAGTTGTTAGGTTGTATATTCCATTTGCTATGTGTATTGTTGATCCGTTGGTTATACTTGATATTCTGTCTTGTGTTATTGTTTTCCATGGACTATCAATTGACCCTGTTCCATTATCATCTGCCACTGAAGAGTTAAAGTAGTAACTGTTAAGGTCACTACTTAAAATAGAAGTTTTTATAGTGGTTTTTGGATTAGTGTTGATATATATGTTTGATCCATGTTTTGCATTGTTTTTATAGATTTTATTATTGTTAATGTTTAATATTCCGTTGGTTATGGCTATTGCTCCACCAGCTGTTGCATTGTTGTATGCTATTCTTGAACCAGTAATATTTAATGTTGCTTGGTTGTTGTTTATTGCTCCACCATATTTTGTTGCATTGTTAATGTTTAGTATTGTGTTTTTTATTGTGGTTGTTGTGTTGTAGGTATGTATTGCTCCACCAGATATTGTTGCTTTATTTTTAGTTATATTAGAATTTTCTATTATGGTTGTACCTGTGGTTGCTATTGCTCCACCTGTTTCTGCTTTAGATCCTTTTATTATTGTGTTGTTGATGTTTAGTATTCCTTGGTAGTTGTAGATTGCTCCACCAGTATGTCTTACTTTGTTTGCATAGAACGTTGAATTATTTATTGTTAGGTTTCCGTGGTCGTTTTGTATTGCTCCACCATAACTTGCTGTATTACTAGTAAATGATGAGTTTTTAATTGTAGTATTCGTGTTTTTATTGTAGATTGCTCCCCCACGTAATGCATAGTTGTTTAAGAATTTATTATTGTTTGTTATTGATGTACTATTATAATTGTATATTGCTCCACCATATCTCATTGCGGTATTATTGGCTATTGTGGTATTGTATATTTTCATGTATCCATTCCAATAGTTAAATATTGCTCCACCACTAGATTGGGCTGTGTTGTTTTTGATTATTACATTTTCTAAAGTTAATGTTGAGTTTTCATTATGGATAGCTCCTCCAAATACTGATGTATTATTTATGAAAATATCGTTATCCATGTATGCTGTAGATCCATTGTAGTTATATATTGCTCCACCAAATGTTACATTATACCCTATTGCTATGTTATTTATAAATGTATTGAATAATGTTTTTATAGTTGCATTATTACGGTTATCAATTGCTCCTCCAAAGATAGCACTATTATTTTCAAATATATTCAATATTAAAGTACTGTTTGCATTATTATGATTAGATATTGCTCCTCCAGAATAAAGAGCATTATTATTTAAAAATGTATTTATAAACATTGTTAGAGTTGAATTTTCATTATTTATAGCTCCACCATAATCTACTGCACTATTATTAGAGAATAAATTATTACTTAATGTTATATTTGAATCTAAACTGTCTATAGCTCCACCATATCCAGCAGAGTTATTATTAAATATATTATTATAAATTTCAGTTATATTATTTTCACTATTTTGTATTGCTCCACCATATTCAGCAGAGTTATTTTCAAATATATTACTTTCTATAGACATTAAGCTATTAAGATTGTAAATTGCTCCACCATAATTTGCACCATTATCACTTATTGTATTATTTATGATTTTTACATTAGAGATATTGTTATATATTGCACCACCAAATATTGCAATGTTATTCATTATTGAATTGTTTAGTATTGTTACATTTGCTTCTTCTGTATATATTGCTCCACCATATTTAGCTGAATTATTTTCAAATAATGAATTTCTAACTGTAGTATTACTAACTTGAATACCTATTGCTCCACCAGCCATAGTTGATGTATTATTTATTCTAGTATCAATTGCTTTATTATTTGTAAAAGTACAATTATCAATCATAGTATTATTACTATATAAAATATTTATTGCTCCAGAACCCTCAAAAGCATTATTATTATAAAATAATGAGTTAAGTATTAGTCCTGTTGAATTAATATAACGTACAGCTCCACCTTGTCCAGGAGTAATATTTCTAAAAACAGAATTATTAGTGAAATTACAATTATAAATAGTACATTCAGATCGTGTATTTTCTATTGCTCCACCAAGAGAAGCTGAATTATTAACAAATAAGGAATTAGATATTAATCCTAAAGATTTATCATTAATTATTGCTCCACCCCAAGATGTATCATTATTTAAAGCTGAATTATCTGTAAAAGTACAATTATCAATA
>CAYNSJ010000120.1:0-4686 GCA_964399835.1 uncultured Methanobacteriaceae archaeon
ATATTGATATGATGTATCTGTTACATTTGTTATTGTTATAACTGTGTTGTTACCTGTAGATGTTATGTTATTGTATGTTATTGTAGAGATTACTGATGAATTAATAGCGGTTTTATTAGTATCATTAATAATTAAACCAGTTATTGTGCTTCCTGTTGCATTATCTTTTAATGTTATTGTTCCATTGTATATTGTGTAATTATTGGGATTATTTATTAGTACAAGATTAGTAAATGTTAAGTCTTTATTATATAAGTTTGATCCTAATGTTATTACTGATGATTTAATATTTAATATTCCATTAGTGAAATATGTATTATAATTATCATTAGTTAGAAGTATACCTGGTGTATTATTGTATACTGTTACTGTACTATTTGTTGTAGTTACTGTGAGATCTCCTTGTAAATTGTTTCCTATTATGTAATTGTTTGTTATTGTTCCTGTAGAGTTAGATACTATGATTAATGGTTGTGTATTGATTGTTGTTTGTCCGTTTGTTGTTATATTATTATTTTCTATATTTATGTTTGTGTTTTTGAATTGTATTGTAACTGGATTTAATGTATTCATGGTTATATTGTTGTTTATTAACATTGATTGGTCTGTTGTATTCTCTATTTGTACTGCTTTGATGTTGTTTCCAGTAATGGTTATGTTATTGGATAAACTTGTTATTTGTGTATTATTAAGGTATAATCCTATTGCTGTATTATTGCTTTTTACTGTTATGTTACTATTTTGAATTTGATGAGGTGATACTGTTGAGTTATCTCCATATACACCTATAGCTGTGTTATTTGATAATACATTTATATTAATATCATATATATAGCAACCCCATCCAAGGTTTGATGTAGGTATATATCTTATTCCTATTGCAGTATCATTAGCTGTTACATTTATATTTTCTATACGATAATCAGTTCCATAATTATCTACTATTCCTGTTGCATTATGGTTTCCTATTACTGTAATATTAATAAATCCCTCACTAGTGAAATGCTGTGAATAGATACTTCCATCTGCATATAATCCTGCTATTGATCCTTTGTTATCACAGTTTGTATATGAAGTAATTATATTATTATTAATAAAACGAATAAAACCAAATGCTGTTACTGATGTTGTACTTGGTGTTCCATCAGTTGTTGCTATTTCAGGTCCCCTAGTTGTTATATTACAATTACTAATCCAATTTGAACTACCAAGACCCACTATTATTGTATGTGTTATATTTTTGTAATTTTCTTGATAGAAAATACAATTAGTAATATGTACAAGTGTGGATGATATATTTAAAATAGTTGTTATTTCATTTGTGTTATTGAATATTAATCCAGTTATATCTGTTGTATTATCTGAATAATATATAGTAGAGTTAATAATAGTTACGGTTGAATTGTATATTATATAACTATTTGGATTGTTTATGAATGCTACTGGATTTTTTATTGTCATATTTTTATTGTATAAGTTAGAACCTAATACTATTCCATATATTCCTTGATTTAATGTTCCATCTGTGAAATATGTGTTATAATTATCATTTGTAAGTATTATTATAGTTGGTGTGTTGTTTGTTATATTGTTGTTTTTACTGTTGGTATCTTGATATACTGCATTATTTCCACCATGACCTTTATATGCTACAAGGAAATTATTAATTATTGTATTGTTACTTGAATTTTCTAAGTTTATTGCATAGTTTGAATTTGTGTATATGGTTAGTCCATTTATTGTGTTGTTATTTGAGTTTTTTAGTGTTATTGCTGTATCTGTTATATTTATTGGATATATATTAGATCCTGCTTCTGCACCTGTTAATATGTTTACTTGTATGTTTGTTGAGTTTTCTAATACTATTGCATTTCCAATGTCATTATAATTAATTCTGTTTATTGTTCGGCTTCTCATGTTCATATGTGTTATGTTGGAATTAGTAGTGTTTATTAGTTTTATTGCTGTTGTTGTTGGTTTTATTTGATTGAAATCTGTTTCATCTGTTGTGTTTTTTGTTGCATTTAATTCAAAGTAGCATAATTTTATGTTGGTGTTTGTTGTGTTGTATGCTCCTATTCCAAGAGTATAATTTCCATATAAATAATAAGTTACATAATAGCTATTTGATAGTATTTGTGTGTTGTTTGTATTTATTAGTTCTGTTCCATATACTTTGTTTGCTGTTATATTATGCATTTCTAGTTGTAATGCTTCGTTATTATTTGCAATTCTTGTTATTCCATTTATTATTAATCCATATCCATATTCTGTTGAGTTTACATAGATATTTCCAGTTAATTGATTATTGTTAGAATCTATTATTTGTATAGCAGTTCCATAATAGTTACTATTAATTGTTATGATTCCACTGTTCATAATGTTTTGATCTGAATTGATTATATTTAGTCCATATCCATATTTATCTGCATATGTTTTTATTTGGTTGTTTGTTAATGTGTTGTCTGTTATTGCTGTGTTGGTATACTGTGTTTGTATACTTATTCCTTCTATTGTACCATAGTTTTCAGTAGTTGTATAATATGTGTTTATTGTGTTTTTTGTTAGTATGTTATGTGATGATTGTAATAGTATGCTTATTGTATCTGCTGTTCCATAGTTATTAGTATTATATTTTATGTTGTTTGATGGTCCGTTTGTTGTAATTGTATTGGATGTTATAGTGTTATAATCATTATTTACTAAAATTGTATGTATTAAGCTTGTTGTATTTACATAAATATTATTATTTTCAATAAGATTATATGTAGAATCTAATGTTATTATATAGGGATTGTTATCAGTATTGTTGAAATTTATTGTATCTACAATTATTTTTGCATTATTTGTTGCATTGATTGTACAATTATATATTGTTGCAGTCCCATTGTAACTGGTAAAATAAACATTTATGTTATCTAAGATGAATTTTTTATTTGTTAAATTATTTGATAAGTATAGTTTACTTCCATTTGTTATTGTTCCTGTTTTTACTGTTCCATCACTATTAAAATAAGTAGAATATGATGTATTGTTAATTATTATATCTTTTCCAGTTACAGGTATATTATCTGATACTGTGTTGAGTGAAGGTACATTTACTGCATTATCACCAGTAAATATACTAGCATATAAAGTGTTATTAACAATATTACTCTGTTTACCAGTACCTGTTATGTCATATACTAATGGTGTGTCTATTGTATTATTTGTTATATTATTTTTTGTTCCGTAGAAATAAATTAGATTATTTAATGTATTGTTTCGTACAGTTGTATTTCCATTTAGATATAATCCATAATCTTTAATTTCTTTAGTGTTAATAATATTATTTTCAATTGTTATATTATATTTTGCAGTAGAATATATTGCAAAAATTATGTTTGTATTTACAGATAAACTACCAAATATATTAGAACTTGTAATATTTGTAAATGTAGAATTTGTTATAATTTCATATATTTCATTATTTACTTTTCCATCAGTTAAAAAAATACCTGCAGTTTCATTGAATAAACAATTATTAACAATTAAGTTACCTGTACCTGCCTGATTAATACTACATTGTGTATTATTTATAAATGTACAATTTTGAATATTAGTTATAATACCTGTAACAGTACTTGATGCATAAAAATCAGAACTTCCAGTATTAATTGATATTCCAGGTCCAGATTTATATGTACTAGCTAAGTCATAGGATATTCCATCACGGAATGTACAGTTATTTACTGTTAATATTTTATCATTTGTTAATGTACCCCAACGTGCAGCATTTTTAATAAATTGAGTATTTTCAACTACTGCTGTTCCATTGTTGTATATACCTGCTCCATAATTACCAGTATTTGTTGATTTTCTATTTTCCTGGAAAATTGTGTTATTAACATAAAGAGTTGCATCTACTTTATTTTGTATACCTGCACCTACTCCACCCATATTTCTATAAAATAAGACATTATTTACTTTTAAGTTCCCATAGTTAGTTATAGTTCCTAATGGATTTAATCGTAGTGCTGCTTGACCAGTAGTGAGCATATGCTGAATATTCATGTTAGATATAGTTATACTACCTGTTCCTTTAGTAATATTCATAGCCCAATTACCATAAGTAATATTATAATAGTCAAAATATTGATTTTCACCCCATACAGTACCACCAGTTGCAGTATATTTTACTTCTCCATCGATTACAGTTTTGTTTATTCCATCACCTATGAAGTTTATAGTGTAATCTCCTGGAACTGTTAAGTTAGTGTTACCTACACCTTTGTATGTACCTGTGAGTATGTGTATGTTATAAGTTTGAGTGTTAGTTGTGGAGTTTATTGCTTTGGCTATTGTTTTAAATGCTGTTGTAGTTGTTAAACCATCATTTGTATCTATTCCATTTGAGTCTGATACGTAATAATCTTGTTCTGATGATTTTTTAAGGGTGTTTAATGTTTTTTGTGAAACTGTTGTAGTTGGAGTAACTACTACTTGATTGTTATTGTTTTGTGTATTTATTTGTGTTGTTGTGTTAATTTTTACATTAGTGTTTGTTTGTTTGTTTACTATCTTATCTGTAGATTGGATAATAGTTTGTGTTGTGGTGTCTTTTTTTGTTGTTTTTATATTTTTTTTATTAATATTTGTATTTGTTTTTTGTGTTGTTGTCTCAACATTGTTTGTATTAGCTGTTTT
>CAYNSJ010000121.1:0-4625 GCA_964399835.1 uncultured Methanobacteriaceae archaeon
TTTATTCTATCTTGTGTTATTGTTTTCCATGGACTATCACTTGATCCAGTTCCATTATCATCAGTTACAGATGCATTAAAGTAATAACTACTAGAGGCATCAGCAGTTAAAATATTATTAGTCGTAACTACATTATTTTGTGTAGTGCTATTATCGTTTGAAGTTGCAGTTTTTGTATTGGTATTTGTAATTTCGTTGTTACTTGTTTGTGTATTTTCGGTATTTGTGTTTATATTTTGTGATTTTTTTGTGTTTGTTGTTGTTTTTATATCATTTGAAGTACTTTGTGTATCTTCTGTTTTTGTATTTATATTTGAAGAGGTACTCTTTATATTACTATCTGTATCAGTAGCTATATCATTTGACTGAGTATCAGTAGCTGTATTTATTGTTACATTAGATGCCTGTGTATCTGTGGATGTGTCTGCTATTGTATCTGCTGTTGTTTGAGTATTAGTTGTTAATGTTGTAGTGGTGTTACTAGTTGCGTCTGCTGCGGATATTGCTGTTATTCCTAATAATAGTACTGTTAATACTAGAAATACTAAAGAAATCATCTTAATATTAGAATTCATACGTTACTTTTTTCACTCCTAAAAAAATTGTTTTTAAATTATGTTCAAACTAACAATTATAATTAAAAATTATAAATTGTTTAAAAGACATTCTTATACAAAAGTTTGATTATAACTTTTAAATAATCAAAATTTTCATTATAAGTTTAGGTCTATAATTTATTATATACTAAATAAGATATATAATTTCTTTAGAATAAAATAAGTTTAAATCATTTAAAATTATAATCTAAAGAATATTAATGGTTATAAATATCTACAAAATATTAAATAAAATAAATATAAAAAAAATAATTATACCAACAAATGACTTTAAAAAGAATATTTATATTTAGGAGGAAAATCAGGATATGATGAAGATAAGCTTAAAAATATCAACACTATTGATGCTAAAGTAGTTAATACACAAATATTAATAGATTGTCCAGTAAATATTGAATGTACTGTAGTTGATACAATAAAACCCAGTTCACCTAAACTATTCATAGGTAAAGTTAAAAAAATACATGTAGATAAATAACTTGTCGCAGGTAATACTGTTAAATGGAGAGATATTGATGTTTTAAACTTATTGAATAGATTATTCTTATTTTATCTTTTTAAATACTCCTTTTTTAATATTCATTATCAAATAGATTTGTATTGATATCTTAAATAGTTATAAAAAAGGATAATGAGGTAAATTGCTAATTTAAGCAAATACCTCACCTACGTGGAAAATTATTAACGTAGTATTAGTTACTAAACTGTAATATTGAGTTATTGTTTTTATAGTAAATATATGGTTTATATCTCTTTTTAATTGTTTAATTAGTAAGTGGATGTTGTACTAGCTGTTGGATTTAATGTAATTTCTGTTTGTGGTTTTTTTATTACTAGTTCAATTGTTTGTTCTCCAATAGTAACATTTAATTTTCCAGGATTTCCTATGTATGTTGTTATTATTTCATCTTTGATTTTACTTATTTCAGGACTAAATTGACCATTATTACTTATTATTTTTATTTTCTGTTCAGGTAATTCTTTAATTTGTGTTCTATTATTTAATTCAAATGTTATTTTTATTTTTATTTTATTGTTTTCATATGTCGTAATATTATATACAGTCATAATAACATATTTACTTGGTTTTTTTATATTTACTAATAGTTTATTCCAATTAGGATTGTTTGTATTCCACCAGTTATTATTAATGGATTTAACTGTACCATTGTTATATATTGCATTTTGAGATGTGAAAGCTGATGATTCTATTAAAAGTGTGCCTGTATTATATATTGTTGGTGTTTGATTATTGTTATCGATAAGGTTTGAATATAATATTTCAAGATTACCTTTGTTATATATTGCTTTTCCATTAAGATTATTTACAAATGTGATATTTGTAAGTTTTACATTAAAATTTGATTCAATTTTTAATATATCATTATTATTTCCATTTAATACAGTATTATCTTTTATTCCTTTAAATAATACTGTGATATTCTTGATATTTGTATTATATAATGATAATGTTGTATTTTGGTCTAAGTTGTATGTTCCTGCTAGAAGATTTATTGTATATAGTCTATTGTTTTGACCAAATTTATTAATTAAGTTGATTACATTATTTATATTATTTGTTTTATTTTTTCCAAATGGAGTTATATTATATGTGGTTGGTATTTCTGTTTTTATTGCATTAATTGTACCAATAAGTAACTTATTAGGTATAACTGGTAGTAAATTTGTTGAATAATACTTTCCAAAACAATTTATTGGATCTTTTAATCCACTATCTCTTCTATTTAGAAGTTTTCCAGTATCATCTGTGGCATATATCTTTAATAATTGATTAGAACTACTTACTATGTTATGGTAACTTATAATTTCTCTTCTATTAATTCCATATCTATCAGTTCCTGCAATTTTTATACCTGCATTAACAGGATCTATACTAAAACGAGTATAATAACCTCTACGATAGGATGATAGACTATTTGGAACACTTACATATTCACCATTTGACAGTTTGGATACAAAATAGGTACCACCTTTATTGTAAATTGCAATACCAATTCTTCCATCAGGAGCTTTAATAACTGTATGACCAATACCTAATTGTACTAATAAATTATATATTTTTCTCATACCTGCGTTTGTAATACTATTTTTATAAAACATTTCACCAGCTGAGGATACAATATTACTTTGTATTACAGGTTTATCTGCACCACCAAAACCCATTACCCAACCATTGGATGTTACTATTGCATGAACAAAATAAGTCCCTACTGTTTTATATTGTTTTGTAATATTAACTCCATACCATTTAGTTTTTATGATATTAATAGTTGCTTGATAAGTAGAATCTCTTCTAAAAGAAATTAAAGATTCTTTATCTGATACTTGTATTACTACTGAACAACAACTAGAATTTTCATTTATATTTTCTTTTATTTCAGTTTTATTATCTAAAGTAGTAGTATTAATATACTTATTATTTTCCATTTCAAAGTGTGATGTATTAATTATTTTATTAGATTCATTAGGAATTATTTGATTATTATTGATATTATATGTATAACTAGTAATTTCTTTTAAGGCTTTATGAGATTTTTGATTATCTACTTTCGTATTTGTTATATTATCTTTTTGATTTTCAGAAATATATGAATGTTCTTCTTTTATACTTTTATTCACG
Source organism: uncultured Methanobacteriaceae archaeon (assembly GCA_964399835.1). GTDB lineage: Archaea > Methanobacteriota > Methanobacteria > Methanobacteriales > Methanobacteriaceae > Methanosphaera. Next base: position 3,259 of record CAYNSJ010000121.1, read on the forward strand.
TATTCTTTGTTATTGTAATCTTGATTTATAACAGGTTCTGTCTGCTTAAGTGTATTAGTAGATATTGAATTATTTGTTGAAATAGCATTAACTGTACTTATTCCAAGTAACAGAATAAATAATATAAATATGATTACAAATTTCTTATCAATTTTCATAATTTTCCTCCATTATTTATTTAATAAATATATAAGGGATTTTTAATTATTTAAAGAATTTTTATGAATACTACTCATTTGTTATAATTTATATTTTAATAAAGGATAATAATATTACCACTTAAATAACCAAAATGGTCTTTAAATAAATGGTATTTTAAACTCATTTTTAAAATATCAATTCAAATAATCCTATAATTTATTATGACATAATTTGATATATATAATTATTAGCTTAAAATAATGGTATATGATAGTTTATTTTCTTTAAAATAGTTTTAGATAGCAGTATATCAATAAAATAATAAAAATTAGCAAGTTATTTTTTTGAAATTTAAAACTTTAAAATCTTCCAATTAAACAGGTATACTCTTATAAAATCTTTATTAACAACTACTTTTAAACTTTAAAAAAGCATAACTAATAGTAAAATCGGATTATAAAAAACTTACAACTTACTAACTTTATTATTTAATAATTTTATAATAAATACATTAAATTGATATTAATAAACAATATAATATAATTATAATGTATCGTTATGTATAACTAAATTTTAATTTATAATATTTCTAAATTAATATTTGAAGGGATTATCCATGAAAACAAGTATTTTGGATGAAGAAAAGAAAGAGCTTTACAGTACTAACTCCAAAATAGATTTTAAAAGATATGGTATAGAAAAGGTAGAAAAAATACTAGATATTGATAATGAAACACTCTTAGATAACATGGATTGTTTAATAGGAGTATGTTATCCTACTGAAAATAAGGATGATTTCTATATTTCTTTTTTAAACAAATTATGTTTAAATACTTTTAAATTAAATATTAATGATATTAAAGGCGTAATTGTATCTAATATTTTTTCAGATTCAAAAGAAAAAGAAATCATACTAAAGAAGATGGAAGAAGTTTATACAAAAAACAAACAACAGAAAATCTATTTTGAATATTATGACGAAATAAATAACCTACTAAAAAGAAGATATGAACTTACATTTATTAAAGTAAATAAATTTTTACATATAATAGGAAAAGACAAAACAAATCATGATTATTTATACATAAACAATGATCAATTATTTAATACATACCCCGAAGCTATTTTAATTATTCAAAATAATAATATTGTTAAATGCAATGAAAAATATCTAGATTTAAACAATGAGAAAAGTATTTAAGACATATTTAATAAACCAATTGATA
>CAYNSJ010000122.1:0-4343 GCA_964399835.1 uncultured Methanobacteriaceae archaeon
AAGTAAATTTTTTTAGAAATAAACTTTTAATATAGCTTTTCTACAAAGCATAAATAAATGATTAAACAAATAAATTAAATAAAGGAAGTAACTATCATGAAAAACAATGAAATAACATATCATCCAATAGGATTTATACACTCTGAATATAAATCATTAGATAAAATACCAAAATCCAGTATGGATAATTTAACTGAAGCAGAAATTGAAATTGATCCAAAATATCTTGAATCCATGGCTGATTTAAAAGTAGGAGAAAAATATTTAGTATTATTCCATTTTCATAAATCAAAAGGATATAAACAAACAGTACCTATGAAAGGAGTTGGACCAATGACTGCATTATTCTCAACACATGCACCAAACAGACCAAACCCAATAGGAGTATCAGTTATAACAGTTAAAAGTATTGATAAAAATATTATAACATTTAATGGTGTAGATATGCTTGATCAAACTCCAGTATTAGATATTAAAAGTTTTACCTACTAAAAAAAAGATAATAAAGAAAATAAGTTATTAGCTATGTAATACATCAAGTTTATTCCAATTTATTGATCCATCATTATTTAAGTACTCTTCATCACAATGTACTTTTTCAACTTTACCAAAGAACACATCATGAGTTCCAGGTTTTACAGTTTCTATTACAGTACACTCAAAGTTAACAGGACAATCAACAAGTATTGGAGCATTAACAACACTAGCTTCTTGAGTATTAATATTAGCTAATTTATCTTCATATTTACCAGATACACTTCCTAAATATTCCATTTCTTTTTGGAAATCTTTTGTTGCTATATTTACTACAAATTCACCAGTTTCTTTTATAATATGATGTGAATAACGCTCATCAATTATTGCTATCATTATTATCCTAGGTTCAAAACTTACATTAGCAGCAAAACCAACTGCTAAAGCATTATCTTTACCATTCTTATTTCTACATGAAACTATTGTATAAGGCTCAGGGTTAATATAACTATTTGTACTTGCTTCTTTTTTCATAAAAATCACATCTATTTAATATTTTCTAATTTATATAATTTAACACCTTTATTTAAGAGTTCTAGTCCTTTAATTAATAATTCTTTTGGACAAGCAATATTTATCCTCAAAAATTGATCTCCATTTTCTCCAAATTGAATTCCTGGTGATAAAAGTAATCCTGTTTTTTCACAAAGAAACTTTGAAAACTCCTCTGATTTTATATTTAATCTACTACAATCAAGCCATAATAAATAAGTAGCTTCTCCTGGAACTAACTTTATATCAGGCAACTTATTAATCAAATAATCATTCAATATTTGTTTATTATTATAAAGATATTCACGAAGTTGTGTTAGCCAAGGTTTACATTTAGTATATACACTTATAGATCCAGTAATTGCAAATGTACTAGGTTCACCTAATCCATCTACATCAATTGCTTTAAAAACTTTTTCTTGTAAACTTTTATTAATAATTCTAACTGCAGCAGTTTTTAATCCAGCAATATTAAATGACTTAGTTGGAGATATAGTTGTAATGCTGATATCTTCACATACTGATGATACTGACGTGAAAGGTATATATTTTTTACCAGGATCAGTTAAATCACAATGAATCTCATCAGCAACAACAGTAACATTATACTTATCACATAAAGTACCTATTTTTTCTAAATCATCTTTTGACCATATTTTTCCTATAGGATTATGAGGATTACATAATAACATCAAGGTCACATCAGGATCAGATAACTTTTCTTCTAAATCTTTAAAATCTATTGAATAATTCTTACCATCATAAATTAACTGATTTTCTACAACAACACGATTATTATCTTCTATAACATAGAAAAATACATGATATACAGGTGTTTGTATTAAGACTTTTTCTTGTGGTTTTGTCAGTCTTCGAATAATACTAGAAATTGCAGGCATAACACCAGTTGTAAATTTTAATTCATCTTTTTTCATATGTATACCGTACTGTGACCACCAATTTATATAAGCATCATACCATTTATCAGTTATTATTGCATAACCATAAATAGCTTCGTTAACCTTTGATTTAAGATCATTAGTTAATTCAGGGGGTGCTTTAAAATCCATATCTGCTACCCACATAGGTAAATCTACATCAAATAAATCCCATTTTAAAGAATTAGTATCATTACGATTAATTATTGTATCAAAATCATATTTCATTATTATTCACTCTATACTTAAATATCTATTATATTAAAGTAAAAAGTTTATGTTTAAAAAAAAGGATTAATGTTATTTAAATTCATTCTTTAAATGTATAATCAGATATAATAATTTAATAAAACGAAAATAATATAACTTTATGAATATATAAATTATAACAAGAATAATTATTTGGAGGAATTAATAGATGGATAAGACTATATATAAAAATAATAAGATATCTAATGTTATTTTAAATGTTAAGTATCCTAAATTATCATCAGAATATTATAATAAATATCCAAATAATCTTATAAAATTATTAGAAATGGAATTTCCTGAAGTAAAAAAGATACCACATAATGAGCTTCAAATAAATTATGATGGGAATACAGGAGACTTTAAACATATAAATCAAGAAGAAAACTATTTGTGGTCATTTAAAAAAGATAATGAAAAACAATTTTTATTTGATGATAAATCAATTTCCTTACAATATAATGGGGATGTATATACTTCAATTGATATGATTTTATCAGATCTTAAATTAATTTTAAAAGGATTAAAAAAGTATAACATTGAACATACTGAATTTATAGGTTTAAGATATATAAATGAAATAAAAGAAGATATTAATGTTGATAAGTTAATAAAACCTAAATTCAAATGTATTTATAAAGATGATGAATTAATTAGATCTATTAATAAAATGGAATATTCCAAAGAAAATTATATTTTAATATTTCAATATGGTCAATTTAATTTAAATTATCCAAGTGAAAATATTTTGAATGATTTTATATTAGATTATGATTGTCAAGTAAGATATTTAGAAAAATTTGAAAATTTGGAGAAAATAATTAAAGATATGCATAATGTAATCTATGATTTTTTTGAAGAGAGTATTGATAATGGTCTAAGAGAATTAATGGAGATAGAATAATGACTGGTGCAAAAACTAAAAATATGTATTATTGTCCCATTGGTAGAAATTTTGTAAATAATAAGGATTCTTTTGTTGATTGTCAAACAAAAAAAATAGAAATTTCACAAGATATAATAAATATTCCTATGGAATTAACTTCTGATGATTTTGAAAATGAATATATGGCAGCTGTTGATATAAAAATCATGATAAAAAATTTAATTGATAATAAAAAAGAAGATTCTGAAGAAAAAATAAAATTAATGGATTTGTTTAATTCATTATCTAATTTATATATTAAAAAATCAAAGTTATCCCTTGAAAAATATGAAGAGTTATATGAAATATTTGAGAATTCATTAGATAAAGAGAAAGAATATTTTTATCTTAATATTAATAAAGCAACTCATAAATATGATGATATCATACCAAAAATAAATAAGATATATTGGGAGTGAATTTCTGTTGAATAATTATTTTGTAGATACTAATGTAGGTATTGCATATATCTTTTTTCATGAACCTTTTCATGATGAATCAGTAAATTTTGAAAATAAGGGAATCTATTGGTCAAAACATTCAAAAAAGGAATATAATAAAATATTTAAAAAAAGGTTCGGGAAATAAAAAAAGTATTTATAACTGTTCGAAAAAATTTGTGTAAAGAACTGGAAAAGGGACGGTCTTATGTACGATTTGAAGATTTTGAACATATTAATTATAAAGATAATAAAATTATTCTAAAAATAACTGAGATAAAAACTATTTTAAATGTATTTTGGAATAAATCAGCTTTTTCATATCAAGAAGATCTTTTTTTGGTTATTGAAGCAATTGATGAATATATAAATGACTTTCAAGAAATGTCTTTTAAGAGAAATAGGTTCTTTGTTGAAATAATTAAAGAAGAGTATCAATGTGAATCATATAGGTTATATAAAGATATCTTTAATGATTTAGATAGTTTAGGAGTTCATAAAGAAGATTGTTTTATAATAATTGATGCTAATGATTTTGCTTCTAAAAATATTAGTTTAAGTTTGATTTTTGTAACATTTGATCGTGATTTTTATAAAGCATTAAAACAGTATCAATCAAATTTATATCTAGATAATATATATACAGTTAATAGTTTTGAATAACAATTACTTTTTTTTATTTATTAATTATATATTATATAACTTTAAAATATTAATTATAGTCAATTACCTAACTTTTATTATAAATGATTGATACCATTCATC
>CAYNSJ010000123.1:0-4339 GCA_964399835.1 uncultured Methanobacteriaceae archaeon
AACTTCTACAACGGAAACACAACTTCTACAACACTCACAATAAACAAAGTATAAACTTTGTATAAAAGTATAAATACATGTTAAATTTACTCTCCTCCTTTATTTTTCTTTTTTTAAAAAAATATTATTTAATTAAGTGTTCCTTTTTATAATTTTTCATTATCTTTTGTTATTATCCATAAATTTAAAATAGATTAATTAAATATTAGTATTATTCAAGGTAATTAAATATAAAATAAAATATACTTGAATAGTTAGAATAATAATTTAATTTCTTTTTAATATTTTATTATTCAGTTTGAACATTTTAAAAATAATTATAAATATGGGGGAAATAAGTGACAAATTATGAAAAAAAATGTTAAAATAGCTATTTTAACACTAACTGTATTCATATTACTAACAGGAATAACAGCAATAACAGCAGCAGACACAAACAATACAAATACACAAACACCAACAATAACACAAGTTACTACAGAATCATCAACAATAACACAATCAAATATTCAGTCAGAACAACAAAAAACACAGCAAAATACCACATCAAAAGAAAAAACAGTTAGTAAAACAATAGCAACAAATACTAATACTGTTGAGAAAACAACACCAACAAAAACAAACACAAATAATAACGAAGGATTCAAATCTACAACAAAAGATATAACTTCACAAACAACTATTAATGATGTACAAGTTACAACCAACAATACGTCAAACAATAATGTAAATATTATTGAACAAACTAAACAACAAACAAATACTAATGGTATAACTACTAATTTAACTAATACAAAAACAAGTGTAAAATCAAGTTCTAATTTAAAAACACTTAGTGATATAACCGTTACTAAAGATAATTTTAATACATATTTTTCAAATACTGGTTTAACAACTAATGTATCTGAAAATCAGAAAATAATTTTATCTGGTTCTTTTACTTCCAAAGAATTTATTATTAATAAAAATGGAGTAACATTAACTAGTGATGGAACGGCTTATCTTAATAATTCACACATTTATATATTAGATACAGGAAATAATGCAGTAATATCTAATTTAGTTATAAATACTACAGGATATACTGAAGCAATAGATAATGAAGCAAATAATGTAACAATAAGTGGTAATACTATTGAATTAAATAATTCGGATGGTGTGACTGTTGGTATATTATCTTCTGGAACTAATGCTAATATTTATTCAAATAATATAATTGTATATGGACCTTCTAGTGCAATTAACTGGGGATATGGTGAAAGAGTAGGAATAGCAAATACTATTGGAATATTTGATAATAAAGCAGATAATGCCACTATAAATAACAATGTTGTGTTTGTATCTAAAAGTGCTAATGGTGAAGATAATGCCTATGGAACTATAGATGGTATTGAAGTACAACAATCATCTAACTCTGTTGTTAAAAATAACCAAGTTACAACTACGGGTGCTAGATTTATTTATGCTATAAATGCAATAAATAGTGTATATAATTTAACTTTCTCTGATAATACTATAAATGCATATGGTGAAAGATATGTCACAGGATTCCAAATTGGAAACATGGCAAAAGATATATCCCTACTTCATAACACAATTACTTTAACTTGTTATAATACAACTATTGATTATGGTGTTGATGAACCTATGGTATATGGTATTATAACAACTAGTATGGGTGGTTCATCTTCATCACAATTTAATATAGATAATAATATAATGATTCTTAAATCTTCAATAGTCTATGGAATGGAAATATATTCAACATCCAATTCAAATATAACTAATAATAAAGTTACTGGAAATGGTAATTATACTATGGGAATGAGTTTAACATTTTCTAAAGGTAATAATGTAATTGGAAATACTTTTGATACTACTGGTGATAGTTCTGTAACAATTAATAATATAGAACAAAGAATAAGACCAGCAAATATAGGAATAGAAATACAAGATGGATCTAATAATATAAATGTATTACGTAACACAGTAACAACAACTGATTTAAATCCAAGTACTACTAACTGTTATGCTGTTAATGTAAATAGTACAAATAATGTGGTAATTACTGGAAATTATTTAGTTGCAAATAATTTAAAAGGAAATGGTGCAGTTCATAATTTTAATTCAACAGCAGTAACAATATCTGATAATACTCCATCAACTAAAATAAATACTAAAATCAGTGCTGTAGCAATAAATGATATAAATAATAATGTTATAGTAGAAGGTAATGTAACAACAACTGATAATGTAAATGTCCCTTCTGGTAATATTGTAATAACATCAAATGGAGCAACTGTAGGTACAGGATCTGTATCCGATGGTAAATTTAGTATAACAACAACCATTAATCAAAAAGGAAGTTATAATTTAATAGTTTCATATGCTGGTACAGATAGTTATAATACTGCAGCTGTTACAATACCTGCAACGGTAAATCTTAAATCTACAATAATTACAATACAATCAATACCTAATACTTCAATTAATCAAACAATATTACTTAACTCAACAGTAAAAGATTCTGATAATAATATAATAACAACAGGTAAAGTAGATTATTATATAAATAATGTATATCTTACATCTGTTACAATATCAAATAATGTAGCTATTTATACAACAAAAATAGCTAAAAGTGGAACTTACAATATAACAGCAAAATATATTAGTGCAGATAATACATATGACAACAGTACCACTAATACAACAGTAAATATATTAAAAATAGATCTAAACTCATTAAATATCAATGTTACTCCAGGAACAAAAACTAATGATACTAAAATTACAGTATCAGCAAAAGATACAAATGGTAATTCTGTAACTACAGGAAATGTAACATTAAAAATAAATAATAATATAATTGGAACAATAGATTTAAGTAATCCAACTACAATAAGTTATCTTTTATTACCTAACACATATACACTTAATGCAAATTATTCTGACTTAAGTGATGTATATAATACATTTAGTAATTCTACAACTTTTACTATAGATAATAATGATAATAAATTAAGTATAACTGTTATACCTGGTACTACAACTACTTATAGTACAATTACAGTAACAGTAAAAGATAAAACAGGTACTTCTATAACTACTGGAAATGTAACATTATTCTCAGATAATACAAAAATAGGAGTAATTGATTTAAGCAAAGGAAATACTTATAGTTACTTATTAACACCTAGTGGTACTTATACTATCAAAGCATCATACAATGATATAAATAATGTTTACAGCAATACTACTGGGACTACTAGTGTAACTATTGATAAAACAAATGTTAATTCATTAAAAATTACAGCAATACCAGGAACCACAACAGAAGATACAGTATTCGTAGTAACTATTACAGATACAAATGGTAAATCTATAACTACAGGCTATGTAACAGTATCTTTAATGAACAGTACAGTAATAGGTACAGTTGATTTAGCTAAAAATAATAATATTAGTTATCTTTTATCACAAGTAGGTACATATAACATTACAGCATCCTATAAAGATTCTAGTAATATTTACAATGATATTAGTAATGTAACAAGTGTTACTATTACAGAAAATAATGTAAATATGAATGTAACTTTAATACCTGGAACAACTACAACCAATACAACATTTAATATAGACATAACTGATACAAATAAACCTATAACAACAGGAACATTATACTTCTACAACAATGATGTATTACTTGGAAACATAACAGTCAATAACAACACAAATACATTTAATTATATATTCAATAATTCTGGAACTTATAATGTTTTAGTAAAATATAATAGTACAACTTACAATCCAACAAACACAACAGTAAATTTCACAATAACAAAAACCAATACAACAACAGTAGTAAATCCAATAACTGGTACAATAAATGATAATATAATATTACAAGCTAACATAACTGATAATAATCAAAACAACATAACTGGTGGTAATGTAACATTTAGAATAAATGGATCCACACTTAAAGATACCAAAGGTAACATGATTTATGTCAATGTAACTAATGGTAAAGCAGTATTAAATTATACTATACCTGGTAGTTGGGCTAAAAATAATTTAACAATACAAGCTATATATCATCCAAGTAGCATATACAATCCATCACAAAACACTAACACAATAAACGTAACAAAAATCACACCAGCAGTAACAATATTAAATGGTAATATTAACGCAATTTACAATAGTACTACACCAATAACAGTAAAAATAACAGATAATAATGGAAACATTGTACAATCAGGAAAAATAGCAATTAAACTCAATGGTAAAACAATAGGACATGCAAATGTCATAAATGGAATAGCAAACTATAACT
>CAYNSJ010000124.1:0-4332 GCA_964399835.1 uncultured Methanobacteriaceae archaeon
ACTTCATTGGTGATGGAATAAATAAAACCATAATTGATGGAGAAGTAGACTATACAGAAGGTTCTGGTACTGTATGGGGTGGAAGTAGTGTATGGAGTTATTACAATATTAAATCCGGTAATTGGGGAATGAATATTACTAAAGGTTCAGGAACTATTAGTGTTTCAGGTATAACATTTGAGAAAATGCTTGCTATTGGTGGTTCCAGAATTAACTTAAACCCTTTAAGTGCTGGTATTACTAACTATGGTAATTTAAAAGTAGATAATGTATATTTCTATTTTAATCTTGCTGGAGTAGGTGCAGGTATAGAGAATTTTGCTGGTAGTACTCTTTATGTAAATAACAGTATATTTTCTGAAAACCGTAAATCAGCAGGTAGTGGTAACTTTGGTGCAGGTATCTATAATAATGGTACTGCAGTAGTAGAAAATACCCAATTTTTAAATAATTATGCAAGATGGGGTACAGTTACAAATGATCATGTAATAACTATTAATAACTGTACATTTAAAGATAATTTTGCTTATGATGGTGCAAGTACCTATAAATATGGTAGTGGAATTGCAGCTAATACAGGAGAAGCTGATTTCTTTAATAGATATAATATAGAAGGTTTAACAACTACTGTAACTAATTGTACATTTAAAAACAATTCCCAAACCGATATTTGGCAAGGAAAAGGAAATTTAAGTACTTCAAATAATGTATTTAATGAAAGTTCTGGAATATATGTTAGTTCAAATGGCCGTAATGACTCAATAGCAGTTATTATTGAAAATAACACTTTTAATAACATGATATCATCTAATTTATTTGGATCTTTATCTGTAAAAACTGGTACAACATTTGCAATATATTCTTTAGGTCAATACAATACAACTATACGTAATAATACTATTACTGCAAATAATGGGTATGGTATGTTATTAACAGGTTATACAAATGTATATAATAATACAATAACAAGACCTATTTACATTAATGGTAATTATAACAATGTAACAAAAAACACTATTAATACAGATGATACATATGCTGTAACATTAGGAAGTAATGCTAAATATAATAATGTAAGTGATAATACAATTTATTCAAATATATTTACAGGTAATAGAGCTGTATCTACAGAAAATGAATTTAATACAGTAGAAAATAACATTCCTGTATCTGGTATTGATATTAATGTAACAAATGAAAATTATACAACATATTTCAATGCAGATGGAACTTTAAAAACGGATATTGTAGGAAATGGTAGTATAATTAATATTGTAGGAGATATTTACAATAAAAACTTAACTTTTGATAATGTTAAAGTTTATCTTAAAAATATTAATAGCCATGTATTATATAACAGTTCAATAAAAATAACATCAACAGCTAAAGCAATAGTAGAAGATATTATAGTAAATAATACAAATAATAATGAATATGTATTATTAGCAGAATCTAATGGTAATTATATACATAATAATAAATTTAATGTAAATTCAACAAGTTTAATTCATACAGTAGTTTTACTTGGAAATAATACAATATTTAAATCAAATACAATTAATACAAATGGTCCTTCAAATGCTATTAAGTATAATAGTAATTATTATGGTGTAGCTGATACTATAGGGTTACTTATAGAATCATCAAATAACACTGTAACTGATAACACATTTAATACAGGATATACTACAAAAGAAAACTATGGAACAATAGAATCAATAAGTATACAAACACCAACTACAAAAACTAGTGGAAATACATTAAAAAATACTGTAACAACTACTGGTGATCAATATGTTTATGGTATTAATATCCAAAACTCAGATAATAACTACATAACAGGTGGAACATACACCACAAACAGTAATTATTATGGTAATGCTATACAAATACTAAACTCTAATAATAATGATATTATTGCAACTATCAATGTTAATTCAACAGAATATGGGTATGGTGTAATAATTGATGGATTAAGTGGAGTAGCTAATGCTAATACTTTAACAGGAGTTAGTATAAGTAATATAACTGCAAATAAAGTATATGGTGTAGAATTAGTAAATGCAAACAATACGAAAATTACATCTAACTCATACAGTAATCAATATTTCTTATATGGTAATTATACTATGGGAATTGGAACATATAATACAAATAATACTGAAGTAAGTTTCATTACATTTTATAATATAGGAACAAAAAACACAACTGATGAAACAGGTTATAATGTAATAAAACCAAGAACAACAATGTTTGATGTCATAAACTCTGCAAATTTCACAGTAAAAGGTGTATCTGTAAGTATGGATAATATGAATGGGTATGTAAGAAATACTGTAGGTAATTATTTAGTAGCAGTTAACTCAACAGGAATCAACCTTGTAAAAGGATCTAACGGAGCTTTAACAATTAATATCATGGATACTCCAGTAATATTTATAAATACAACAGATTCAGTTATAAATGGAACAAACATACAATCAAACAGTACATATATGGTAGAATTAATAAATTCAACAAAAAATAATATTACCAATAACTATCTTGAAAACACTTTAAAATTAAATGGTGGAAACGAAGCAGTATCAACAATTAACAGCCAAAATAACATAATAGAAAACAATACACCAGCAATAACAGTATTAACTAATGATAATTATAACAACTATTTTACAAATGGAATATTAACAAAACAAGTAAATATAATAACATTAGGATCTGATTTATACAATAAAAACATGACCTTCAACAATAAAACAGAAATAAACAATCCAAATGGTTACACGGTATATAATGGAACAATAACATTCAATACTAATGCAACAGGTAGTACTGTAAATAATGTAAAATTTAATTCAACTGATGAAAGACAAACTATAATCTATGCAAATGCAACACAAATTACATTAAACGGATTAAATATCTACCAACAAAACTTTAAAAATCTAGTACGTACAATAGTATTTGATGGTAATAACACAGATTCTTCTAGTAATCCTTTAATAGAAGACTGTAACATGACAATATCTGGTCCAGAAATACAAACTACAACTGGATTACCAAGCATAATTGCAATAAGTATGAACAGTTCAAGATTCCCAAGTATATATGAGAACAATATTACAGTAGGATATACAACAAGTGATAAAAAAGGAACAACACTTGCAATATATGCACCAGTAGAAGATGCAAGTATATCTATAAATAGTAATAATGTAAATGTAACAGGAGATAATAATGCTGTATACTTCATGGGTACTAGTATTGAAGGTTCTAAATATCATCCTGATCATATAATAGTTAAAAGTAATAATAATGCAACAGGAATAATTGTTAAAGATGAATCAACATACTATGCAAACATACAAGTAATCATGAATGTATCTGCACAAAATAATGCTGTTGGAGTAATGTTTAATAATATCACAGAACCATACGGTGATAAATTATACTATTCAACAATAACAGTAAATAGTAACAACACAGGTAAAATAGTAGAAGCAAATAATACAGGTGAAATAAAATATCAAAATAATAATTTCATATTAAATGCAAATAATGGGGTAATAATGGATATTAATAATTCTATAGCCACAATTAGAAATAATCAAATGAGTGGAAACGGAAGCATAACCATATTAAACCTTGCAAACATGAATGATACAGAAACAAGAACCTTCGGATCAAACACAATAACATTAAATACAACAACCACAAATCCTTTAATAACACTAAACAATATAGACAAAATAAATATTAAAGATAACACAATAATAGCAAATAACTCAAATGCACCTGTTGTATCAGTAGTAAACTCTGTAAACACAGCTGTAACAGAAAATTACTTATCAACTAATAATATGAAAGGTAACAATGCAGTACAAACAACAAACTCAACAAATGTAATAATTAATAATAACGAACCAACATATGCAATAAACATAAATGCTACAGGAACATCAACAACTAATACAGTATTCAATGTAACAGTAACAGATAAAAATACAAATAATAATATCAATACAGGTAACGTAACATTATCATTACCAAATGGTACAGTCATAGGAACAATTGATCTAAGCAATCCAAAAAGTATCAGTTACGTATTAACACCAGCAGGTACATATAACATAACAGCAACCTACACAGATAATAATAATGTTTACAACAACTTCACTACAAATACCACAATAACAGTAGGTAAAAACAGTGATAATTCACTTGTTATAACAACAATACCTGGAACAACTACCAAAGATACAGTATTTGATGTAGTAGCATATGATCAAAACAAAAATATATTAAAAACTGGAACAGTCACACTTGTATTAA
>CAYNSJ010000125.1:0-4297 GCA_964399835.1 uncultured Methanobacteriaceae archaeon
AATTGAATTTTAGAAATAATACTAAATTTTGTAAAAATAAAATGAATTAAATATAACTTATTAATATTTTAATTTAAGTAAGTTATATTTTTCAAATTTAATGTATATTTTTTATTAGTTCATTTTGTTTTAATAGAAATAACGTTTATGTCTCCATTGATTTTACTAATGGTGTGTTATTTGTTGTTAATTTTTTCGTAATAGTTTTATCAATGTTTTTAATAACTATTTTAGCATCAGATGTTACATTTTGGAAGTTTGTTCCTTTAATTGATACTTTAAGGTTATATGTAGATGCTCTCCATGTTGATGGTATACTAAATGTTACTTTTGCTGTACCATTTACAATTTTTGAAGTTCCCACTACAGTAGAACCTATTTTAAATGTTGCTGTTAAATTACTTGTATCATTGCTATTTGTTCCTACTTTAGTTATCAATGTCATATTTTTAGTTATATATCCTGTTGCTGTTTTTACTGAAATTTTAACTCTATATACATAGTTATAATTAACTTTGTTTGATTTTTGTCCATTAAATACTGATTGATCAGCTATTAATCCTTTAGATTTTAATGAATTTTCTGTTATTATATTATTACCAGTTTGATCTGTTAATACTATTGCATAATCTTGATTTACACCATCAATAGAATTGTAACTTACATTGTTTGAATAACTATAAGTATTGAAGTTTATTCCAGCATCACCATAAGGTATTGCATCAGAATGTTTAGCTGGTGATACGACACCTAAATATTTTTTATTTAAACTTATTACATTATACGTTACATTATTATTTGATGATTTATATCCTACTATACCATATACATATGATCCTGTTCCTTTGATAATATTTCCTGATATTATATTGTTGTTTGAATCAAATATTTCCATAGAGTATACTGCATTTGAACTTATAACTATTCTATTATTTGTAATTATTGATCTTTGGGATGATTCTAATGTTATACCATAAGTGTAATCACCCATTGATGTTTTGTTATGTTTTGCTAATACTGTAAATCTATTATTATCTACTGTTGTATTTATACTATTTAAACCAACTATGAATCCTGTTGCAAAGTATCCACCACTTACATAAACAGTATTATTTAAAAATTGATTATTAGTTGCATTTAATACTTCTACATTTGATCCCCATGGAGCTCCAAGTACTCCTATACCATAGGAATATGGTGCTTTTGTATCAACAACTACTTTATTGTTTATAACTTTATTATTGTTACTATCATAGTATATATCTATTCCTACTACACTATTTTTGCAATTTTCTGTTACTGAGATGTATGATTTAAATTCTGATGTCATTTTTACATCATTTGCTTCAATTATATTTGATGATGAATATATGAGTAATATTCCATAATTTTGTAATATTTCTTTAATTGTAATATCTGAATCTACAGGTACTTCATCATTATAAGGATTTGGTATTTTAGATGCAACAGCTCTTATGGTATTATTTTTAATGGTATTCCTATCGGATCCATATAAGAATAATGCATAATTTATATTATTTCCTGTTGTTCTTATTTTATTGTTTATAATTGTTGTGTTGTAAGATCCTCTAACATATATTCCATAAGAAGTCCATTCTTGATTAACTTTAATATCATTGTTTGAAATTGTACAATTATATACTTCATTTGTTTTAATTCCAGTTTGATTAGAATTTCGTATAGTAATATTGGTGATTAAAGCATTACTTATATCACTGGTAAGGGTTATTGTACCATTTACAATAGTTGAATTTTGACCTATTAATTTAACTTTGGTATTAAAGATAAAATTTTTATTTTCAAATGTACCTTTTAATATAATAGTATCTCCACTTAATATTTTGTCATTATTTACATTTCCAAATGCATCAAAGTATACATTGTAATTATTTTTTGTTACTACATATGTTTTATTAGAATCTGTTATATTTTGTGATGTTGAATTAGATGGTCCTCTATATGCATTATCAAGAGTATTACCTTTTAAAGAAGATACTATATTAGAATTTGTAACTGTAATATTTATATTTTCAGGATTTTTTGCTCCTGCTTCATATAAATCTATTGCATAATCTGAATTTGAATTTACAATGTTTTGATTAATTAATATGTTATTACATTTTTTACTAGATGATTGTTTTTTAAGTAATATTCCTGTATTTCCTGAAGTTATATTATTTGAAATTATATTTATATTAGTATATGCTCCTTTTCCATATATTCCATATCCATTAATAGTTGTAATATTGTTAGAGGTAATATATAAGTTACTAGAACCTATATTAATTCCCATACCATATTCGGTGTTTATTACATTTCTAGAAATAATTACACCATTACCACCAGTAGTAATTCCTGTTACGGTTCCATGTACATTGATTAAATTATCTTCTACTGTTGATCCTTCACATGCA
This sequence comes from uncultured Methanobacteriaceae archaeon, assembly GCA_964399835.1. Classification (GTDB taxonomy): domain Archaea; phylum Methanobacteriota; class Methanobacteria; order Methanobacteriales; family Methanobacteriaceae; genus Methanosphaera. Next base: position 2,436 of record CAYNSJ010000125.1, read on the forward strand.
AATATACCTTCTGCAGTTGCAGTTACGTTATTATGGGCTATATAATTTCCAACGTCACTTTGTGTTGATATTCCTCTATAACCACCAGATACGGTGTTATAAGTTATATTATTGTATCCTCCCATTGCTTGGATAGTATAACACCATGATGTATCCCCACCATATATTCTGTTTCTAGTTATATTGTTATAGTAACATAATCCACCTTGGAATAATCCAGATCCATAGTAACTTAAATATATACCATTTGCCATAAAAGATTTAACAGTATTATTTACAATGTTATTATAATATGAAGTTCCTAAAGGCATTGCTGTATGTACACGATATGTATCTTCACGTACACTATTTTCTATATTATTGTTACATATTGTAGTATAGTTTGTATTATCTACTGGAATTGAAAATGCATATGGCCCCCATACATGTATACGATTATTAGTTATTAAATTATGTGTAGTTCCATTTAGATAGATTCCTGATCCATATTGGTTATTATTACTAATATTTAAATTGGATACTGTTGATCCACTAGAATTTAATCCCCAAACCATTACAGTACAATTATATAATCTTGCAGATGAATCAGAACTTGTGAATGTTAAATTTTTGTCTACAGTAAAATTTAAGTTTGTAAATTTACCAGATAAATCTAAAGTATCACCATTAGATATAATATCAGTAGTTCTAATGATTCCATTAGTTTTATCAAATTTAAAATATGTATTATAATTAGATGAAGTTATATTATATGTGTTTTTTGTTTTAATTGTTTTTAGAGTTGTTGTTTTTGAAGAATTAACTGAAATTATATCTGTTTTTTTATCAATAGAATTAGTTTTATTGTTATTTATTGTATTTATGTTATTTGATGTAATTGTTGGATTAGTATTTAAATTTGAATTTTCAGTATTTTTTTTCTGATTGGTTGCTTTAATATTTTTTGTATTTTCTATTTTAGTTTTACTAACTGTATTTTCTTTCATTGTATTATTTTGTACTATTTGGGTAATTGGGGGTGTCAATGCAGGTGCTTGTGAATTAATTTGTGTATTTGTATCATTAATATCTGCTGCGGTTATTGCTGTTATTCCTGTTAGTAATATGAATATAGTTAGTGTTAAAATAGTTATTTTAACTTTATTTTTCATAATTTGTCATAGTTCCTCCTATATATTTGATTTTTATTTAATTTTCAAACTGAATAATAATTATAAATTATTATTCAAACTATTAAAGTATATTTTATTTAATTTCCAATATTATTGGATAGTATTAGTAGTAATTTAATATTCTTAAATGTTACTATAATAAAGAATAAAAAAGAATATATAAAATCAGGAAAAACTTTTATCTTTTTTTGGTTTTTACTACACTAATAAGCTAGTATTTTGTAGATTATCTTAATTTTAATAATTCTAAAATAAAATTTTCTTAAGTATAACTTATTTTTGAAACTTAAAAGTATAAAATATAAACTATAACTTATTTCATAAAAGATTATATTATATACATTAAAGAAAGATTAGACAATAAAACTAACATAATTAAACAGATATTAAAAAATAGAAATAAAATAAAATTTATTAGGTTTAATAAACAAGAAATAGATATTAATCATTATTTTAAATTAAATTCATATAAAATTAAATAATAATTAGGTCTGATTTTTGCTTGTTTTTTTTTTATTTTAGTATGTTATTTTCATTAAATCTATTTTTTTTAAATTTTTTAATAGTAATAAAAAAAGGATTATTGTTATTTAAAAAAATATATTATTTAAATAGATATTTCTTTTGTATTTTCTCTTATTATCCATAAATTTAAAATATATTGATTAAATATTAATATTATTCAAGGTA
>CAYNSJ010000126.1:0-4210 GCA_964399835.1 uncultured Methanobacteriaceae archaeon
GTTATATTGAATGTTGTATTTGTAATTACGCTACCAGGTGTTACTATTATATTTAAGTTAGTATTCATTTTTTCTACATTCATTGTGTATGTATTTGTTGTTGTAAGATATTTACCAGATGTATCTGTATATGTAACTGTTATTGTATGTTCTCCAAGTGTCGTAGGTGTGTATTTATAAGTAGTTTGTGGCATGTTAATTATTTCTAGTTCTTTATTATCTATTGTTATATTGATAGTACCTGTGTTAATGGATTCTCCAATCATGTCTGTAATATTGATTTTAATTGGATATGTTTGTGTTAATGTCATATTTTTTGGGATATTAGTTATAATTTGTGTTTTATACTCTGTCGTTGTTGGTGTGTTATTTTCTATTATATTTTTATTATCTGTAGTTTCTACTGCATCATTCCCTTGTAGATCTCTGCTTTGTAGATAGTTATTTGTTGTATTTGCATTTGTACAGTTTGTTAATGTTATTATTGGTGTTTTATTTGCTGTATAATTTCCTTTTATTATTATTTGATTAGAGTTTATTTTAATATTATTTAAGTTGTCTAATTTTATTGCTGTTGTTGGATTTGATGTTGTTACTGTTATATTGTTGTTTATTATTTGTTTTGTTGCTTTCGTTGTGAAATTTGATATTAATATTGCATGTATATTGTCTCCAGTTAAATCTATATTATTATTACTTATTGAAGGGAATGTATTGTTTATTCTTATTGTTATTATATTTGTGCTTAGTTGTACTATGTTGTTTGTTGAAATTGCAGATGTACTTGTTTCATTATTTATATCAGCAAATATTGTTTGATTTTTTGAGTTTAAATAAATGTTATTTTTATATATACTATAATACTTTGTTGTATTTTGTATTATGAATCCTATAGCTGTATTTCCTGCTGTTATATTCATATATGAGTTTTCAAGATTCCCTGATGTTAATTCATTATTTATTATTAGTCCTATAGCTTTATTATTACTTGCTACAGTTATATTAGATTTTTCTACATCATTAGCTGTTCCATAAATTCCTACTGCTTGATTATCACCTTTTACAATTATATCATTGGATTTTTGTGTTGTCCATACATTTTTACTTGTATTATTTGTATATATCCCAGAAATAATTCCTTGTTTATCTGATGAAGTGTATGTTACATTTATTTTACTAGTATAAATATAATTTACATTTTTATTTGATATATCATATATTCCTGATGTACTTGGTATTCCATTATTTTTTATTTCAGGACCTTTCGTTATTATATTACAATTTACTATTGAATTATATTTTACACCTTTTGCTAATTGTATTGTATATGCATTTGTATTATTATTTTCTTGATATAATGTACAATTAGTTATACTACAACTTGATGCATTAATATATATTAATGATTCTATTCCATTAGTAGAATTACATATTAAATTATCAATAGTACTACTACTTCCATTTAATACAATTGTTCCATTATATACTGTATAATTATTCTGATTTATAATTGCTAATGAATTTAAGAAAATCATATTTTTATTATAAATATTTGATCCTATTGTAACAATAATACCATTTTCTATTATATTAAATGTTGAATTTGTAAAATATTTGTTATAATTATCATTTGTTATAACTATTATGTTTGGTGTGTTATTTTCTATTATATTATTTTTTGAGTTTATTTCTTTTACTGCAATATTTCCACCAAGTGTATTATTAGCATTGAGATAATTATAAATTATCATAGAATTATTTGTATTATTAAGCATTATTGTATATTCTGAGGTTGTTTTAATAATTGTATCATTTACTAATATGTTATTGGAATTTATTATTATCATTCCAGTATCATTAGTTGTCATAACTGATTGTGTTTTAAATGTTTGTGTAGCATATGTTCCATAAGTTATATTTGTTGAATTATTTATGGTTATACCTGTACCTTTATTTAATGTGATTTGTGTACTTTCAATAGTTACATTATTTGAATTATTTATATTTATAGCTGAAGATGTATTTGTTTTAGTATTTGATTTGATAGTTAATTTTATTAATGTATTATTTGCATTATTTAAATCAATAGCCTTGAAATTATCAGAGTATAATGTATAACTAGCATCAGATACATTAGTATTATTTGTATTACATAATATTACACCAAATATGTTAGAAGCTGTTATATTTTGTATATACAATTTAGCAATACTATTATTATTTGCTAATGTATATCCATTTAATATTGCACCATATCCATATACTTTAGAATCAATTGTAATATATCCTCTTATTAAGTTATTAGATACATCCCCAATTAATTGAATTGCATTTGCATAATAATTACTGTTTATATCATACCAATTCATTTCTACATTATTATTATTTGAATTTATTATATTTAGTCCATATCCATATTTGTCACTAATTACATTGATTTTATTAATGTATATGTAATTGTCTTCTGTGTAATTTATTGGTGTTTGTATACTTACACCAGTTATTGTACCATAATCATTATTAGTTGTAGTATATGTGGTATTTATTGTATTTTTTGTTATTTTATTATGTGATGATTCAATTAAGACACCAATAGTATCACAAATTCCATAATTATTATCATATTTGATATTATTAGATGGACCATTTGTAATGATTTCAGATGAATCTAATACATTGTAATCATTTTTTATTATAATTGTATGTATTTTGCTAATTGTATTTACAAATATATTAGAATTAATAAGTTTATTATTTTTTGACTCTAATAATACAACATATTCATTATTATTTGTATTGTTAATTACAATACCATCAATAGATGCACGACCAAAATCTTTTATAACTATTGACCCGTTATATAATATGGAATTATCATAATTTTTAAATAAAACTTTTATATTACTTATTGTAAAATTCTTATTATAAATAGCACCTGATAAATATAGAGTACTTCCAGATTCAATTGTTCCAGTTTTTATTGTTCCATCATTATTAAAATAAGTACTATAAGTTATATCAGTTATTATAATATTTTTACCCCTATTTGGCAAATTATTTTCTATATTATTACCTGTTACATTTGTAACAGCATTATCACCATATAATAAGTTACTTTCTAATGTATTATTAATTATATCATTATTTTTAGCATTAGTATCTAAATATACTGCGTAATCATCAGTTGTATTTATAGTATTATTACATATTGTATTGTTTTGACTAGTAATATATACATATTTATTAAGAGTATTGTTTTTAATTAAAATATTACCTGAAGAATATATACCATACCCATTATTTTCTAATGAAATAGTATTATTTTCAATAGTAGTATTATATTGACTTTGTGAATATATACCAAAAGTTGTACCCGTAATTACACTTAAAGATCCAAAATAACTAGAGGGCATTAAATCAGTAAATGTATTATTAACTATTAAATTAGTTAAAGTTTCATTACGACTACCTGCATTTAAATAAATACCAGTACTTTTATTAAATACACAACCAGTTACAAGTAAATTACCTTTTCCTTGCCAGATATCAGTCTGTCCATTATTTATAAAAGTACAATTAGTAACATTTGTAACTAAACCTCTGATTGTATAACCATTATAATAATCAGCTGAACCAGTATTTGATGCTATACCACTACCATATTTATAAGTACTAGCTAAATCATATGAAATACCATTTTCAAAAGTACAATTTATAATAGATAATACTTTATCATTAGTAACAGTACCCCAACGAGCAGCATTCTGAATAAACTGACTGTTTTCAACTACTGCAGTTCCATTATTATATATACCTGCACCAAAGTTACCTGTACTACTAGACTTTCTGTTACCTTCAAAAATACTGTTATTTACATATAATATACTACCATTATTACTTCTTATACCTGCACCTACACCTGCAAGATTATTCAAGAAGTAAAGATGATCTATTTTTAGATTAGCATAATTATCAATTGTAGCAGTTTTATATGAATTTATACTATTAGCACCTTTAGAGACCATATTTTGAAAAGTTATACCTGTAATTGCAATAAGACCATTACCTTTAGTAATATTCATTCCCCAATTACCTGATTTAATAGTATAAGCATTCCAATAAACATTAGAACCCCATACAGTACCTCCAGCTATAGTATAGTCTACTTCTCCATCAATTATGGTTTTATTTATTCCATCACCAATGAAGT
>CAYNSJ010000127.1:0-1873 GCA_964399835.1 uncultured Methanobacteriaceae archaeon
TGACAGGTACGCGCGCGCGAAATCTGCTGGGCTTGAGCTTTTGGCCGAGGAGTTGGTGGAAATCGCCGACAACCAGAGTGGCGACCATAACCGGGACAGACTGCGCGTGGACACTCGCAAGTGGCTGCTGGCGAAGTTGATGCCCAAGAAGTACGGCGAGCGCGTGACGCAGGAGTTGACCGGCCCCGGGGGCGGTCCCGTGGAGATCAACAACCTGCTGACCGAGGTTCCCCTGGAGCGGCTGTACCAGATCGCCACGGGCGGACCCATCGAGGACGAAGGCAAGTGACCGGCATGCCCAGCGTGAACAGGGCCCAGGCGGCCAACGCCATCCTGCAAGCGGCTTGCGCCCGCGGGCGGGATGAGTATCGGGCGTTCCTGGCGCTCACCTTCCCGAGCTGGCGGCTTGCCAAACACCATGCGCTCATCGTCCAGAAGCTCCAGGACGTGGCGGACGGGAAGACCAAGCGCTTGATGCTGTTCCTGCCGCCTGGCTCGGCCAAAAGCACCTATGCCAACGGGCGCTTTGTGCCGTGGTTCCTTGGGCGGCAGGAGGGGCTTTGCGCCATCCTGGCGACCCACACGGGCGACTTCGCGGCCAAGTGGGGCAGACGGTCCCGCGCCATCGCGTCCAGCCCCGCCTATCGCAGCGTGTTCGGGTTCGGGGTGAGCCCGAGCGTCAAGGCTGCGGATAGCTGGTGGCTGGAGAACGGCAGCGAGTACATGGCCGTTGGCGTTGGCGGGGCCGTTACGGGCAACCGCGCGGACCTCATCGTGGTGGACGACCCCGTGAAGGGCCGCGAGGAAGCCGACAGCCAGACCATGCGCAACAAGACGTGGGATTGGTACCTGGAAGACCTGCACACGCGCTTGAAGCCCGGCGGGGCCATCGTGCTCATCATGACGCGCTGGCATGAGGACGACCTGGCCGGGCGGCTCCTGGCCGACATGCAGGCCGGTGGCGAGGCCTGGGAAGTGGTGAGCATCCCTGCCGAGTGCGAGAGCGCGGACGACCCCCTGGGCCGCGAAATCGGGCAGATGCTCTGGCCCGAGTGGTTCCGGCCCGAAGATTTCGAGAACGTGAAGCGCATGCCACGGACATGGAGCGCACTGTACCAGCAGCGCCCGGCACCCGAGGAAGGCGCGTATTTCAAGCGGGATTGGCTCCAGTTCTACGACAAGCTGCCGGAGCATCTGCGCTACTACGGGGCCAGCGACTACGCCGTGACCGCGGACGGGGGCGACTGGACCGTGCATGCCCTGGCCGGGACCGACCCCGAGGACAATCTGTACATGGTGGACCTGTGGCGCGGCCAGACGGACAGCCTGGAGTGGGTTGAGCAGTTTTTGGCCATGCTCCGCATCTATCAGCCCCAGGTCTGGGCAGAAGAGGCGGGCGTGATCCTCAAGAGCATGGGGCCCATCATCAACAAGCGGCTGGCTGAGGAGCGCCTTTACGGGACGTACAGGAAGCAGTTCACCAGCGCGGTGGACAAGCCGACCCGGGCCCGCAGCCTCCAGGCGCGGCTCCAGATGGGCAAGATTTTCCTGCCTCGGCCGGCGAACTGCCCGTGGGTTTCGGACCTGATTTCTGAACTGCTGACGTTCCCGGCAGGCAAGCATGATGACCAGGTGGACGCCATGGCCCTGCTCTGCCGCCTCCTGGACAGCATGGTCCCTGCCGAGGTCCCGAAGCCCGCAGTGCCCCTGGCCGGGCGTGTTGAGGCCTGGGCTGAAGCCGAGGCGCGGCCCACGGCCAAGGCGCTGTTTGAGCAGCACTTCAAGAGCCGCCGCAGGGGGGCCGAGCAATGACAATCTGGGGCCTCATCGGCCTGTTCGTGGCCGGGTATGTGGCCGTCCGTGTCGGTTCTGC
>CAYNSJ010000127.1:1973-4011 GCA_964399835.1 uncultured Methanobacteriaceae archaeon
ACATGCAGGAAGCCCAGGACAAGCCCCAGGACGTGAGCGCGCCCAGCGAAAAGCCCGAGTTCGGGCCTTCCGAGCCGTGGCTGGCCGAGATCGAGGCCGCCGCCAAGCGCGAGAAGAACTGGAGGAAGGACGCCCGCACGACCCTCAAGCGCTACATGCTGGAGGGCGAGGAAAACCAGCGCGAAGGGCGCTTCAACATCCTGTGGAGCAACACCGAGGTCCTGCGGCAGGCCATCTACAACATCCCTCCCAAGCCGGACGTGCGCCAGCGCTGGGAGACGAAGGACCCGGTTGCCCTGGCCGTGGCCGAGCTTATGGACCGCGGGTTGACCTATGTAATCGACACGGCAGGGTTTGACGTGGTGGGCCGCCGCACGGTGCTGGATTACCTGCTCCCTGGCCGTTCCGTGGTCCGTGTGCGCTACGTCCCGAAGCTGGAGCCCGTGTCCGACGCCGACGGGCTGCCCATGGTGGACGCCGAGGGCAAGCCGGTGGAGCGCATCGCCAACGAGGCTATCCAGTTTGAGAACGTGCCGTGGGACGATTTCTTGCACTCTGACGCCACCTGCTGGGAAAACGTGGATTGGGTGGCGTTCCGGCATCGCGTGACCAAGGAAGACGCCAAGAAACTGTTCCCGGCCTTTGCCGAGGACCTGAAGTACGAGCAGCCCCGCGACGATGGGCAGGACGATGACGGGCGGCTGGCGTCCTACGACTCCCAGAGCACCACGGAACGCGACAAGCGGGCCAAGGTCTGGGAGGTGTGGGATTCCCGCACCAAGACCGTGATCTGGGTCAGCAAGGGCATTGACAAGATCATGCTCAAGACTCCGCCCCCGCTGGAACTCAAGGGCTTCTGGCCCGTGGCGCGGCCCATGCTGGCCGTGGAGCATCCCGGCAGCCTGATGCCCAAGCCGATTTACATGCAGTACCAGGAGCAGGCCAAGGAACTGGACCGCATCACCTACCGCATCAACAAAATGGTGAGCGTGATCAAGTTCCGGGGGTTGTATGACGCGACCCTTGGCGCGGACCTGGCCCGGCTGTTCTCCGAAGCCAAAGACGGGGACATGGTGCCCACAGACAAGGCCCTCGCCTACGTCGAGAAGGGTGGCCTGGCTGGCGCCATCTTCACCATGCCGCTCAATGAGGCGCAGATGGTCCTGGCCCGGCTCTACGAGAGCCGCGAGGCCACCAAGCAGACGATTTACGAGATCACGGGCATTTCCGATGTGCTGCGCGGGTCAACGAACCCCAATGAGACGGCCACGGCCCAGCAACTGAAGGCCTCTTGGGGCGCTTCCCGAGTGGACGGCATGAAGCGCGAGGTGCAGCGGTTTTTCCGTGACACCCTGGAGATCGCTGCCGAGATCATGGCCGAGCACTTCCAGGTCGAGACGTGGGCCGCCATGACTTCCAGCAAGTACCCGACAGCAGCGGACAAGGCGACTGCCCAGGCCGTGATCCAGCAGGCCCAGGCCGCCGCGTATCAGGCGCAGATGACGGGCCAGCAGCCCGGGCAGGACGTGGCGCAGAAGATCCAGCAGGCCCAGGCCGTGCTGAATCAGCCTTCCTGGGACGACATCCAGAAGGTCATGAAGGACGACCTGTTGCGGTCCTACCGGGTGGACATCGAGACGGACAGCACGATTGCCCCGAACCAGCAGGCCGAGGCCAAGGCCTTTGGCGAGTCCATGCAGATGATCGGCGGCCTGATGGCCCAGCTCATCCCGGGCGTGGAGAAGGGCATTGTCCCGCAGAAGATGGCTGTCATGATGCTGGGGGCCGCGATCCGCAAAACTCCGCTTGCCAACGAGTTGGGGCCGATGTTCGACGAGTTCGAGGGCCAGCTTGCCAGCGGCAACCCGCTTGAAAAGAAAATGAAGGTCCTGGAGCGGGAAAATAACGACCTGAAGGGACAGCTTGCCCAGAAGGGGCAGGAATTGCAGATCAAGGCGCAGGAAGTTGCCGGGGACCAGCAGATTGCCGAGGGCGACTTGGCCTTGCGGGCCGAGGAACTGCGCCAGCGCAGACTTGA
>CAYNSJ010000128.1:0-4000 GCA_964399835.1 uncultured Methanobacteriaceae archaeon
TGGAGCATCAACTGCAGCAACATGGGCATTATTGAATTATTATGGTAAAGAAGGTTATAAAGAGATTGTAGAAAGAACTATTGATACAACTAGATATACATACAATTTACTAAAACAAATAGATGATATTAAAATTGTTCATAAACCCGAATTGAACTTAATATCATTCACATCAAAAACAATTGATGTTGATAGTTTACAAAAAGAATTATTTGAATATGGTTGGCAAGTATCACAAGCAGAATATCCACATGCAATTAGAATAGTATTGATGCCACATGTAAAAATAAAACATATAGATCAATTTATAAAAGATTTAAAAAATATAATAAATTCAAAAAAATAGTATTTAATCTTTAAAAAGAGTTAATATGGTTTATCCACCATATATTACTCTTATAACTTCAAGTTTATCTCCATTATCAACAGGTTCATCTTCAGTTACAGTCTCACCATTTTTTTTAATTACAACTGCTTCAATAGGAATATCTTGTTTTAGTAATACATCACTTACTGTGGAATTTTCTGATATCTCAACATCAGAATTATTGTCTTCATAATTTACTTTAATTATCATTTCGCTTTTTTCTCCTATATTTTAAAATATTCAGTTTATATTTAATTTATTATGTACTTCTTCTAAAAATTGACAAGACTTACATTTTTCTTGTGAAGCTGGCTCACCACAAACAGAACATGTCCCATTAGGGTCACCATTATTTTTTTCAAGGTAATCCTTTTTTATAGCAGGTTTAATTTTTTCAAATCCATTTAGAGTAGAATACATGATTGTTGGATGGTTAAGGGTTGTTTTTCTTAGAAAATCACCTATTTCCATTCTAAAAGACTCATGAGCATAAGGACATCCATCGAAATGTACTTCAAATCCACTTTCTAATACATATAATCCAATCTCTTTTTCAGGTATTTCACGTAATGGTTTAATTTTCGGTGTAAATCGTTTATCATGGGCATCAGTTTTATAACCAATTCTGGTCATATTTCGTATGTTACCCTCAAGATAATTCATAAGAATACTTTGAGTTTCATCATCAAGATTATGTCCTGTTGCAAGTTTTGTTGCATTAACATCCCTTGCTACTTGATTAAATATTTGTCGTCTAAATACTCCACAGTAGGTACAAGCATGTCTTGGATCTTCTTCTCTCATTTCAAATTCCATTATTTTATCTATTGTGAAATTATATTTATCTTCAAATGAGATGATGTGATGTTTAACATTTAACTCTTTAGTAACCTCTTTAGCAATTCTTACACCTTCTTCCCTGTAGCCATCAATTCCTTCATCAATGGTAACAGCTTCAAGCTCAATTATATGCCTTTCCTTTAAAATATTTAGAATCTTTAATAATGCTACACTATCTTTTCCACCAGATAAACCTATTAATACTTTATCGCCTTTTTCAATTAATCCTTTTTTACGTACCATTTTTAAGACTTTTTTTTCAATAGACTCTTTGAAACATTTACTACAAAGTTTTTGCCCATTGTATTGTCTATTTATTATAACATGAGGATTTCCACATTGAGTACATTTTTGTTTTGTCAATTTATCCCTCTTAAACTTGAATTATTTTATTACTCTCTTTTTTTATATACATATTAAGTTTTTATTTTTAATAGTATAATTATTTATTACAATGTAATTTAGAAAATTGGAAAATCCTGAATATATTTTTTATTAAGTTTCAATGCAATTTCGGCTTTTTCTAATTCCATTCCAAGATAAGCTGCATGTTCTAATCTAGAAACTAAATCTTCTCTTATAAGTTCTTCATACATAGCACGTGATGTAGTTGAAGTTATAACTTTTATAGGTTTCATTTTCTTATAAAGTACAGCTTTAATTACATTATCTTCTACAATTATTTTGAAACTCCCCTTACGATCAGGTTTAAAATATCCATCAGCAATAGCTTCAGTATGTGGTAAATGTGATGTATCGATAATCATATCTTCCTTGTTGTAAGAATCTTTTAATTGTATTAAATTAATTCCTAAATTTTTTGGTATGGTATTTTTTAGTTTAGTTATGAACATCATATTTGATGCAGTTTTCAATTCATTAATACTATTTTTAGTTTTAAGACTTGCTTCTGGTGTAAAAAGTATACTTACATTTAATTCCATAGCTATTCCACTAAGTAATGCATTTACTCCATTACTATCTGCATCTAATAATTCAGTTACATTTCCTACTCCAAAAAATAATGGTTTATTAGGGTTTCGTTCTTTATACTGTTTACATGCAATTATTGAATTTACAATAGAAGGACTATTTATGGGATCTAATAATGGATCAGCTATAGTATTAATATTTCTACATAATTTATCCAATTTTTCAAGAGATTTTACACGTTCATCTGGTGTTTTAGGTATCCATCCTTTTGAATAGTTGGTAGGTATTATTACAGCAGGTATGTTATTATTTACTAAATAAGGTAAAACTTCTTTATAATTTCCATGATCTAAACTTAATACTAAATCTACTTCAGCATCTATGGCTTTTTTAATCTCATTAACGTTCAATGTATCAATACTAAGAGGTATATTGTAATTATCTTTTATTAATTTAATCATGTGATATGCTTTATTAGGATTATTTTCACCAGCATGCATTCCAATATCAACCATATCTGCACCACTAGATATATAATAATTGACACGATTTAATAATTCATCATCTGTTAATGTGGGTGCATTAGCTATTTCTCCTAATACTCTCATTGGAAAGTCATTACCTATAGGACAATCTTTAATTAGGATATTGGATGGTTTTTCTAATAATTTTTTAATACTATCTGTATTTGTTTTATAATTATTGATTAGTTTCATTGCTTCTTGGTATTGTTTATCTCTTATTAATATATCTGCTGCTTTTGTAGTTGATAAAGACATTTGTCCTATTATATCTAATGTTAATTTTATATCTGCAGCATTACTTGGTCCTTTATATGATGGAATGTTAAGATTTTCTTGAATTTTCTCTGTGTTTTGTCTTATTAATCCGGGAGTTATAATCATATCTAAATTATCTACTGGTGTTGATTTATCTGTGTTGATTGAATTTAAAATATTTTTCTGTTTAAGATAATGTATTATCATGTTAGGTGTTATAAATGCAGCTATTGGTATTGGTATGGTTTTAATGTATAATTCATGTTTTGAATAGTCTTTAACATTATTTTTAATAGTTTTTTCTGCTAATTGTCCAGTTACTATTAAAATTTTCATTTTATCATCTCGGTTAATTATTAATAGTATGTATAGTTATTTTATTTTGTTTACGAAGTTTTAGTATGTTTAATAATTTTAAATATCGGATTAATAAATGTAAACAATGAATTATTGTTAATGTTTATAAATATACGTTTATGTAATCATCTTATTGTATTTTATATAGAATTTATAATATACATTTTTTAAAATAATTTAGAAAAAAATAGTCTTATAATAATAATGTATTACATAAAAGCTTACTAATTAGTGATAAATAGGGTTAGTATACTTAAAAACAATATCAACTAAAAACGAGAAGTTTTGGTTTTGAATTAACAAAAAATAAAATAAATAAAATTATGAGTCAACGTTATTTACTAAAAAACCAATATTCAAAAATATATAATGATTAATTATTATATATACAATAATATATATTAAGTTAAATATATAAAAATATTATCTAACTAAAAGTTAAATTGATCTTATTCTTAAACCTTGCTAAATATTTAATTAAATACTGAAATAAAAAAATTAAGCTAGTTGATATAAATTTAGAATAGAATAAATAAGTCAAAACAAATAAAAGAAGAGTATACTATGAAAAATGAAGAATATTACAAGAGAAAAGTTTGTTTAGTAAGTGGAGCAAACTCTGGGATTGGATATGCGATAAGTGAAAATCTTTTAAAATGTGGAGCAACTGTTTATATGCTTGGTCGTAACCCCGAGAGAGTTGAAAAAGCAGTAAGTGAAATTG
>CAYNSJ010000129.1:0-3967 GCA_964399835.1 uncultured Methanobacteriaceae archaeon
ATTACCATTTGTGTCTTTGATTATACCAGTTAATAGTGTGGTGTTGGATCCTCTTATTGTGGTTGTGGTGTTTAATGTGATTCTGGTTTGTATTTTTTCTGTTGTTAATGGTGCTGTTGTTTCTGCTTTGTTGTAGTCTTTGTTTGCGTATACTGCTGTTATATTGTAGGTTTTTGCTGATATTCCGTTTGGTATTGTGTATTCTAGTGTTGCTTGTCCATTTGTTACGTTTACGAGTATTGGGTTTCCTTTGTTGTCTCGTATTGTTTTTCCCTGGAATTTGAATACTACTACTCCGTTGTTTAGTATTGTTCCATTGGTGTCGCGTACTATTGTCATGAATGTTACTATGTCTGTTGCTTTTACTGGATCCTTAGTTACAATTAAATTGATGTCTGCTGTTCTTTTAGTTACATTTATTGTGTTGTTGTTTCTTGATGAGTTGTATGTATTGTCGGTTCCACTGTATACTGCTTGTATTATTAGATTGTCTTTTGTTAGGCTGTTTGTTATTGTGTATGGTAGTGTTGCTATTCCGTTGGTTACGTTTACATATATCACATTACCATTATTGTCTTTTATTGTGTTTCCATTGATTTTAAATACAACTACTCCACCAGTTACATTATTACCATATTGATCTGTGATATTTACTTGTAGTGTAATTGTGTTTTGTACTGTTCCAATTATTGGGTTTACTACTATTGTAGTGTTAGATTTTTGTATTGTGAATTGTACTGTTTTATTTGTTGTATTGTATATTGTGTTATTTTCATATACTGCTGTTATATTGTAATTTCCTGCTTTGTTGAATGTGTAATTGAATGTTGCTGTTCCATTGGTTACTGTTGTATTGCCTATTATTGTTCCGTTGTTGTAGAAGTATATTATTCCATCAGTTACATTGTTTCCATTGGTATCTTTTAGTGTTATGTTAAATGTTGTATTACCAGTTGTTGTGGATGATGTAACTGTCATATTCATGTTTACATTGCTTACTCTGATTGTTGCTGTTGCAGTTGTTTGGTTACTATTATACATATTATTTCCGTTGTATGTTGCGGTTATTAGATAAGTTCCCATTTTTGAATATTTAGTAGTGATTGTAGCAATACCATTATTTACATCAACAGTTGCATCTAATCCATTACCATCCGTAAATGTTACATTACCATTATCTATATTTTTACCTTTAGATGTTACGAGTGCTGTAATTGTAATTTCTTGATTTGTTGTTCCAGTTACATCTTTTACAATTATTGATGATGAACTAGTACCTACTGTGAAAGTAGTTGTATTAGTATTATTTGTATAAACGTTACTTGTATCGTTATATGTAAATGATAATGTGTATGATCCTGTTGATGATAAGATTGTACTAAATGTATTACCTTTACTAAGATCTACAGTACCAAGAACTGTATTAGCATTTTTAACAGTAACATTACCTACTTTAACTACATTATTCTTAGGATCAGTTACATTAATATTAAAGACTGTATTTGTTTTGATTGTTCCAGGAATAGCAATAACTTTTATAGTTGTACCTGTTGTTGGAATAACTAAATCTTTTGTAACAGAGTTATTTGTATAAACATTACTAGTATCGTTATATGTAAATGATAATGTGTATGATCCTGCTGGTGAAAAGATTGTACTAAATGTATTACCTTTACTAAGATCTACAGTACCAAGAACTGTATTACCATTTTAGATATATCTTTTATATTATTTTTAAATAATACCCCTTTTATAATTCATTTTAAATATCTAAGTATTTTCAAAATAAGAAATATTAAAAATGGTTCTTTAAGAATAAAACCATTATAGTACTGATATGAAAATATCATCATACCCCTACTCTTTTTTATTAGACTACTTATTTTATTTTATTAATTTTTTAAAATATTTTTTAGATAATGGTTTTTAAGCAATTGATGTATATGTCATGTATTATATTATACTTTTTTTATAAGTTTTTTAATGAATAAATTTTTTTATAAATAAAAAATAGGGATTATTTTATATATAACCTAACTAAAATATATTTATTGTGTATTTACAAAGTATAGTAAATACATATTATTATTTATTATCCTTAGTTTTATCACAAAACAAAGGAAATTTAGTTTATTATTATTTTCAAAAGCAATAATAATATTTTTTTGTGTATTTACTTAAACCAACAGTAAGTAAATACATTTTAATTAAAGAAATGAAAAATTTCTCTTTAATTAAATTTTCATAAAAAAAGGAGAGTTGTATTTATTTTCCTGAATGATAAATATAACATAACTTTTTTAGAATCCTAACTTTTTAATAAATATGAAATACAAATGATTTTTATATTTTGAAGTCATTTGGTACTGATATGCCTTGAACATATCAGTATAATTTTCATACTTGACTTATTTTGTAAAAATATTATTGTATTTGTATAAGTAATTTTTTAAATAAATTTTATTGTTTTCTAAAAAATTGGTTTAATAATTCTATTTTTTTCATTGATTTTTAAAATTTCATTAGATTATCATTTTGAGACTATTTGATGTATATGTAATGTTTGATTTTTAGATTTTTCATGAACATTTGAAGTGGGTGAAGATGTATAAATTTTTTTATGAGTTTTGTTTGTTGAATTGATTTTTTTATTTGTTTTTCCTTTAATATTTTGTACTTTTTTGTTCATTACATTTTTTACTTCGTTATAGTACAGTTTAACGAAGTAAAATCAACACTTTTTAGGCTAAAATTTTAAAAATTTGAATAACATTCAAGATAACTTTAGTAAAAATTTTCATAAAAACTAAAGAGATACTACTAAAAAATACTTCCATAAAACAACCAACAAAAAATTTAACAACACAAATATAATAAACAACTCATGATAATTTAATAAAAAAAATTATCATAACAAAACCACACTTAACACTTTATTTAACTTAATAAAATTATAAAAGAATATTTTACTTTTTTTTTATCGATAAATACTTGTTACTTATCTTATACTTTCTTTATCAATATTAAATTTCTAATATTTATTCTATTAAATACATTATTTTTTTAATATTTAAAAATGTATTTCTAAACTGTTATATTTATTAATAAGATTAATTAAATTTACTAATATAAATATTAATGTTTAAATTTTTATCATTAATAATAATAGAATAATCGTTCTAGAATGTTTATTCTATAATTTTGTTCAGTTTTATTAGATATTTATAATAATTGTTCATATAGTTTTATTAAGATTTTGTTATTAAATAGAAATATGCTATATTTAGGAAGATATTAACTATCATTTAAAACTGAACACATTATAAAAAATAATTAAAATGGAGGAAAAACAATATGCAATTAAAAAAATCAATGATTCTAATATTTTCAATATCATTTATATTGTTAATAGGATTAACAGCAATAAGTGCAACAGATAACACAACGGTCACTACAAATACACAAAACAACAACATACAAACAGACAACCCAACAGTAACACATACCACTAATACTATTACTAAAAACACAACACAAACTGTAACAAATGACAATACAAAAAAAGATAATATAAAAGAATCATCAGTCAATACAAATAATATAAAAACAACCAGTACTACTACTAGAACAAAAACAGTAGACAATACACAAACTAATACAAAACAAAAAGATACAATTGATCAAAACAACAAACAAAACACAAATATACAAACCACCACTACCGTAAATAAACTAGATAATAATAACCAAGAAACCACACCTAAAACCAATACAATAAAAACAACAACAAACCTCAAACAAGCAAATGACGACACAGACACAATATACATAAACAAATCATACAGTGGTAGCAGTGATGGTACTAAAGCACAACCATACACAGATGTAAATACAGGATTTACAACAGCATTAAGTGATAGTAAATATACTAATGTATACATAGCAGACGGAACATACAACCTAACAA
>CAYNSJ010000130.1:0-3954 GCA_964399835.1 uncultured Methanobacteriaceae archaeon
TGTACTGACATATTAATCTAAAGACAATTGCTTGTCGCACTTAAAAAAATAGAAATGAGAAAATAATATTATTTTCTATTTTTCTTCTTGTTCAACAGCTAGTTGACTAACTAACTCATCAATCCGTCGTTTTTGATCATTTATTTGATTATATAACTTAAACATTATATAGAAACTTATCATAATAGCAATAATAAATGCTAAATCAAGACCACGACCGATACCTACAAATTCAGCAATAGGTGCAGTTAATTGTGGGAATATAGCTAGTATAATAATTATAACCCATAACGTAGTCCAAATCAAATAAGTTCTAGTACTAATGTTGTCCTGTCTAAATTGTGCTGTAATAAGAAATAATGCAAATAAACTAACAAGAACACCTATAATTTGATATACCATTAATAACATTTCACACTACTCCTCATCATTTTAACATATCATTAATAAATTCAAATATAATCTTAATCCCAACAAGAGTATTAGTACCCTTTTCCATAGTATGTTTATCATAGATAGTTGTCATTGGAACTTCAATAAGTCTAAGTTTTTCACGTTTAATTTCTCCAATAATTTCAGAAGAAACACCATACTGAGGAGATTTAAGATCTAATTTACGAGCAGTTTCCTTACTAAATGCTCTAAGACCAGATTGAGAATCTTTAACCATTATTCCTTTAAACATATAAGTAATATAATTCATCAAAGTATTACCAAACTTACGGCTTCTAGGCATATCATCAAAATCTCTAGCCCCGATAACAATATCAGCACTTCCCTCCTGTAAAGGTGGATACATATTATATAAATCATCTGGATTATGCTGACCATCAGCATCAAAAGTAATCATAATATCTGCATGTTTTTTTAAAGCAGCTTTAATACCTGTTTTTATGGCTCCACCTAATCCCAGGTTAATGGCATGTCTATAATGAGAAACATGTTCTGGATATTTATTACATAACATATTTGCAATTTCAGGAGTATTATCTTTAGATCCATCATCAATAATTAATACTTTAAAATCTCTTTCTACAAGTTCTGTGACAACATTTTTTAAGGTTCTTTGCTCATTGTAACTAGGTAAAATGATATAAATGTCTTTTGTGATCTCTGGTTTATTAATATTTGTCATATTTTTATCCTGTTTATTATTGAATTTTTATTCTTAATACATTATTATATTAATTATTTTATTTAAAAAAGTTGTTTATGATAGGTTAAATGATAATAATTAAAAAATACAATTATTATCAATTAAATTTTTTAATTTTATTAATTTCATTGATCTTTTAATGTTGTTTTAAATATTTTTAATATTTCATTAGCTGTTCTATCCCATGAATAATTTTTTGATGTTTTAATACATTTTTTAACCATATTTTCATAAAGATTATTGTTTTCTTCTAATAATTTAATTTTTTCTGCGATTATTTTAGGATCGGGAGGAACCAAAAATCCTTCTTCAGAGTCAGTTATTATTTCAGTAAATCCACCTTCATTAACTCCTATTAAAGGGGTTCCAGAAGCTAAAGATTCTAATGCTATTATTCCAAAAGGTTCTCTTAAAGGTGTAAAAATAGTACAAAAAGCTTTAGCATACATATCCTTAAGATCTTTTTCTTTTAAAATACCATAAATTTTAACATTTTTTTCCAAATGAAGTTCTTTTATTAATTTTTCTAGATGGGTTTTATCGGGTCCTTTGCCTATAATTGCTAATTTATAATTGGGTAAATATTGCATTGCTTTTACAGCTAGTTCTGTTCTTTTTTCTGGATATAATCTACTAACTGATATCAATAATTTTTTATCTTTTTCAGTATTTTCTCTACTATTTGTATACTCTTCTTGATTAATTCCAGGATATACAACATACTCTACTTTCTGTTCATATACACATTCTAGGTATTTTTGATTATATTTACTATTAGAAATAATATGATCTAATGAATTCTTTTTTTTACTAGTATACTTAATGTAAGGGGCTACTAAACGAAAAGCAGTTTTATAATAAAAAGGAATATCTTTTCTTTTTAATAATGGTTTTTTCAAATCATATACCATTCGAATACCATCATGAGGATATCCTACTGAAGGATGTTTGTCTATTAAATTAGCTGGAAATGATTGGGGGTTATAAATCTCATGCTCTCCTATCTGTTTGGATAATTTATTAGTTTGAAATGTTAAAGATATAAATGATTGATAGTTTATATAAGGTTTGATTATTTTTATTTCAGATTCTAATGGATTTTCATCTAATACCTTTTTATCAAATGTTGTTGTATATATTGTAACATCATTTTTTTTCTGCCAACGCAACATACATTCTATAACAAATTTAGTACCTCCTGAGTAATTTGATAAATCTGGTTGAATTATAGCTATATCCATATTTTCACCTTTTAATTAAATTTTATCATTGATTTTGAACTTATTTTTTTCATGATAGTACATTATTCTTTATTACTTTAATGAAAATTTATTAAAAATATTAATTTAAGTTATTTTTTCTCTTTACTTGATTTTTAATAATAAAATTAACAAATCTTAAAGCTATTGAGTTAGGTATTATATTTAATAATTTAAATGTAATTTTATGATTTAATGCACCAATATAAATTTTTCGTATAATATTAACATTTTTTGGTTTTTGAAATACATCACAGCAATTTGCCATTTTAGCATATGTTTCATATATTTTTCTATAATAATTATTTGGGTTTAACCAAGGTCTTTCCAATGAGCTACCTGAGAAATGAATAAATGTTGGATTAGTTATAGCTTTTTCTACAATTGGTTTTGAATAATAATCATATGTCACACCGCTCCATTTAAGACCTATTTCATAAGTTTTTCCATGAAAGTTACTTAATAAATTATATTTTGGATTTAATATTAACATTTGATTTTTTAAAACTCCATTGATTACACCTTGATCATTATGTATATATTCATTTTCATGACTTTTTAAAAAGTTTATAAATGTCTTTTCTATATTAATTTCGCGCCATTTTTTTAGATTAATTAATAATACTCCCGTATTGATATAAAAATCATCATTAGCTAATTCAATTACTTTTTTAAAATATATTGGTATAGGATCTAGAACACCAGCACACATATAATCCTCAATATTTGTTTTATATAAATCATCAATTGAATTTAAAATAAGAGAATCACAATCTAAATATAATATTTTTTCAATGTTATTTGGTAATACAGATGCTAAAAATAAACGGGAGTACATAGTTAATTTATTTAGATTTTTCATATCATTACTTGAAATACTATCAAAATTTTCTTTAATATTTTTCATAAAAATAAAATCTAAATGAATATTATTAAACTTATTAATTATTTCTATTAATTCATAATGATTTTTTTCATTGATACCATTATCTAAAATAAATATATTCATTGGTACATTTTTATTATTAAAAAGTAATGATTGAATTGAGATTTTTAAAATTTGAGCATAATTATTATCTGATGCAAATACAATATTAATCATGTTAATTATTTATAATATTTTTAATATATACATTTAAGGATTAGTGTGATGTTTTATGTAAAAAATTCAGTAGAACAAAAAGTATGATTAAACATCACAAATTTGTGGTGATTTAATTAAAATAGCTTAAAAGATAAATAATAATTTGAACTGTAATGTTCTTTATTATTCATTATTCTTAATATTAAATCAGTAATATTCAATTTTTTAAAAACTTATTCTTAGTTAATAAGTATTTAGTTGTATTGTTCATAATAATCATAACTTATTCTTTAGTAGGAGTGTTCGACAATAATACAATTTAATTTATGATTATTACTTAGTATTGTTTATGCTTTGATTTTTGATTTGTAGATTGTTTGTTTATTGTTTTGATTTGTAGGTTGTTTATTTGTAGTTATGTTTATATAGTTATTCTGATATATAGTATATTAACG
>CAYNSJ010000131.1:0-3940 GCA_964399835.1 uncultured Methanobacteriaceae archaeon
AAAGGGAAGAGGTGGAAGAAGAGAACATCCCCCTTAAAGAAGAACAAGATAAGGATGTTGCCTTCGTATGTGCGGGAGACCCGTTAATTGCCACCACCCATACCGATTTAATGATTCAGGCAAGAAAAAGAGATATAGAAACTACGGTTATCCATTCTTCTTCAATTTTAACCGCTGCACCGGGACTAGCTGGTTTACAGGCCTATAAATTTGGAAAGGTCACCACCATCCCCTTTACCGAGGAAAATTACTTCCCACACTCCCCCTACCTGGCTATTCGTAAGAATTTAGAGGAAAAACTGCATAGCCTGGTTCTCCTGGATATCCAGGCCCACCGTGACCGGTACATGACGGCCAACCAGGGATTGGAATATCTGCTGCAGGTGGAAGAGAAAAGAAATGAAGGAATTATTACGGGGGACACATTAGCTGTAGTGGTGGCCCGGGCAGGGGCCGAAAAACTAGTGGTACGCGCCGATATTATAAGTAAACTAGTGGATGAAGATTTCGGTGGACCGCTCCACTGCCTGATAATACCCTCTGATCTACATTTCATGGAGGCAGAAGCCCTGGTGGTTTTAGGCGGGGCTCCTGAACGTATCCTCAGCAATCCTTTGTAATCAAATTCCTAATTTCTGTGACTCTCAGCACATAAATAGTAAGTTTTTTTATATCCTGATAACAAATTAAATTTAAATACTTATGTTATCGGAGAAATGGGGGCTTGAATCAGTGGATGTTAGGATTATAGGTGGAATGGTACTGGTTTGTGCGATTGTGGTTGTTGTGGGGGTACTTTTTTATGATTATGATTTTAATCCAGGTGTTACTGACGACAGCGGCAGTACAGGAAACTCTACTAACGCCCCGGGTAATACTACAACACCGATCAATCAATTATCCTCAACATTACCTGCGGTTAACCCTTCACCAAGTGTTGGCCCTTCTCCTAACCCCAATCCAGGTCCTTCTCCTACTCCTACAATGGACATGGCCAAAGTGGTCCAGATCATGGATCAGTACCTTCGATCTATTTTTCCACAGACCCATATCCCGGGTTTGGCCATAGCCATAGTCCAAAATGGTAAAGTGTACTACATCAACACCTTGGGAGTTAAAAATGTCACTACTGGAGAAGGTGTAACTCCAGATACTATATTTCAAATAGGTTCACTCTCCAAGGCATTCACCGCCACCTACATAGCACAACTGGTGGATAAGGGAATACTGCACTGGAATGATAAAATTAAAAACGAGTTCCCTCCAGGTGAATTCAAACTATATGGTGACCTAACTGATATTTTAACCATCAACTACGCTTTATCACATAGTAGTGGCTTACCCGCATACAGTGGAAACACTAACTGGCTTCTATTCAATGAATCGTACAACTCTATACTGTATAAATTCCGTAACGTTTATCCCGATGCACCATTTCCCACATACGAGTATAACAACATAATTTATTGTTTACCCGCATTTTACGCACAAAAAATTACAGGCACAACCTGGGATGATGCGGTAAAACAAAATCTTTTAATACCACTTGGCATGTACAGTGCAGTAACTAACACCAAGGACTTCTATAACGCATTGAACCATGCAGCATCATATAAATACACTTCTACTGGAAAATTAGTAGAATGGCATCCGGTCTACATCGACACAGTGGGACCCTCTGGAAGTATGGGTGCTTCTTTAAATGAGATGATCCACTGGTTAAATTTCCAAATCGCAGACACTGGATATTACGATGGAGTGAAAATCGTTTCTAAGAAATATCTAGACACAACCAAAACCCCACACATCACCATGGACAATACCACCCAGTATGGATATGGTTGGTTAATAAGTGATCACGGTTATATAGCCCATGCAGGAAGCACTGTATCTTCGGAGTCAGCCATATGCTTTTACCCTTCAAGTGGCGTAGGGATGGTGGTCCTGAACAATCAAAACCCACTGGGACTGGCACTCAACACAGCTTTACAAATTAAACTCATGGATGTACTGAATGGTAACTATAACACGGATCCATGGCCAGCACAGAGAGATGGGAACTATGTACCTGCAAGTAAACCCGCAGATTATACTAAATCACCTTATCCTTACAATGATTACGTGGGAGTGTACCACAACTCATTCTATGGAAACATTAAAATAACAAATAATAACAGCAAACTATACTGCTATTACGGCACCAATAGTGATCCATACGCTTTAAGGCACTACAACGACACGATATTCATTGATGGTGTAGGCGGAGTTGCCTTCGGCTTTACAAACATCACCAATGGTAAAGCGAAACAGGTACAACTTACATTACGGGATTATACTGCACCACTAGATTACCCTTCCCAATTCAACCGTACTAACAGCACTTAACATCCCATTTTTTTAAACCATACTATTTTTGCTAAGGTTTTCCACCAAAATCTAATTAATATTGAATATCAATATTTAAACAATTGATTTCTTAAATTTTAATAGGGGAAAATTCAGTTGAATGCGAAACCATTCGTTAAATGGGCTGGTGGGAAAGGACAGCTATTAAATGAGTTGGAGAAAAGATTATCTTCATACATCCTCAAGGAAAAAACCATTTCCAGATACGTGGAGCCATTTGTAGGTGGGGGTGCCATGTTCTTCTACCTGCAGGGCAGATACGAAATACAGGAAGCATTTCTTTCAGACAACAATGCAGATTTAATCTTAACCTATGAAGTTATCAAAAAGGATGCCCAAAGATTAATCGATGAACTACTGGAAATGGAGAGTTCCCACCTCCAGAAATCAGAGGATATAAGGAAAGAGAATTATTACAGGATAAGGGAATCCTACAACAGCCAGAAAATCGATCACCAAATCGCAAGCCAGGAATGGATTAAAAGAGCCGCCTACTTCATCTTCCTTAATAAAACATGTTTTAATGGGCTTTACCGCCTGAACAGTAAGGGTTTATTCAACGTCCCCTTCGGCCGGTATAAGAATCCCACCATATGTGATGAAGATAATTTAAAGGCAGTTCAAAACGCCTTGAAGAAGACCATCCTATTTCATGGGGACTTTACAGAATCAAAGAAGTACATAGATGATGAATCTTTTGTGTATCTGGATCCACCATACCGGCCTTTAAATAAAACCAGCCACTTCACCAGTTACTCCAAAGAGAGGTTCAACGATGATTCACAGAAAAAATTAGCAGATTTCTTTAAAGAAATGGACCGGAGAGGGGCTAAACTCATGCTGAGCAATTCCGACCCTAAAAATCAGGATGAAGAGGATAAATTTTTTGATGACCTCTATAAAGACTTCAAATTGGAGAGAATACTGGCCAAGAGGAACATAAATCGAGATGCATCAAGACGAGGTAAGATTAACGAGTTGATTGTGAGGAATTATCCTTAACTACTCTTTATTTTTAAATTAGGAATTTTTATCTTTCTTTTTAACATTAGAACGATTTGTCTGCTTTTTTCTTAAACTGGGGTGTTCAGTTTTTTGATTCTTTTTAATATTAGGAAGGTTTGTCTTTTCCTTAACCTGGTTTTCGTCTGTATTCTTCACCATAAATTCGCATTTCTCCACATTCTGGAGTGGTATCAATACCTTCTTTTCTCCACCTTCCTGAACACCATATTCGATTTCTATAAAGCCTCTGGTTTCATCTATTTCAATGTTTTGAACTCCAAATTCGCCTTTGCGGAAGTTGTGGACGGTTTCGTTCATCATGGTGATCTCGATTTTTTCAATCATCTTCATCATCTGGACACCCTTTCTTACTATTTTGTCTTTTCTTTTAATTATAACTTGGATTTTTTACATTAAAACTGGCAATTCCCATCATAGAACAAAATATAATAGCAGTGATCATCCCATAAAATTAAGAATCTAAAATTTGGAGTAAGCAATACGGCGGATGAATATGGCTGATTACATC
>CAYNSJ010000132.1:0-3902 GCA_964399835.1 uncultured Methanobacteriaceae archaeon
TGAATGTTATATTTGTTATATTTACAGTAAAACCATTATTAATTGTCATTATTTGCTTTGTTTTTAATCCGTCGATTATGATTTTGTCTTGTGTTTGTCCTGTGATGTTAACGTTTTGTGATATTGTTAGTGCATAGTCACCAGCTGTGTTGTATGTGCCTTCTGCTAGTATTATTTTTCCTCCATCAGATACTATGTCTAATGCTTCTTGAATTGTTATTACTGGACTGTTCCAGCTTTCACCTGTTCCTACAGCTGTTGCTGTTGCATTTACATATATGGTATCTAATGTTATTTTTTTAGTTAGTGTAGTACTATTAGTATATATTGCTGATGTTATAATGTTTGTTCCTGTTGTTGGTGTGTATGTTGCTGTTGATATTCCATTTATTAAAAGTGTATTGTCTGTTATTGTACCTTGGGTTATGGTATAAGTTACTGGTATGTTTTGTGGTAATGATTGTGCTTCTTCTGTTGTAAGTGTGCCTGTTGTACCTGTGGATGTGTAGTATCCTGTTAAGTTTGTTGTTAATGTTACTGGATTACTTACTATCCATGTGTCTTGTGATGTTATATTGAGATATAACCATTTTGTTAGTTTGTCACCATTGTAGTTTGTTAGTTTTAGATTATTATTGTCTGGGCTGTTTTGGTAGTTTGTTGTGTTTTGTCCCCACCAATTATAATCAAGAGAAGTAACAGTACCACCCTCAGCATATATTTCATAATCGTTAGAGTCTTTATTATTTAAGAATATATTATATTCTACATTTAAAGTAGCACCATTATTATATATTGCTCCACCATGATCATAAACATTTGATCCTGTTGCTGTTACTGTATTATTTATGAAACTAGAACCAGTAATAGTAGAAGTACCACCATTATTATAAATTGCTCCACCATAAACATGAGTAGGATTACTCGTTGCTGAGCTTGTTGCTGTGTTTTTTATGAAGCTAGAATTTGTAATAGTAGAAGTAGCACCATAATTGTATATTGCTCCACCAAAAGCATCAGCAGGACTACCCTGTTCTCTTGATATTGCTCTTACAGTGTTGTTTATGAAACTAGAACTTGTAATAGTAGAAGTACCACCATTATTATAAATTGCTCCACCATAAGCATAAACAGAACTACCTGTTGCTATGTTGTTTATGAAACTAGAACTTGTAATAGTAGAAGTACCACCATTATTATATATTGCTCCACCATAAGCATATGATCCTGTTGCTGTTGCTGTGTTGTTTATGAAACTAGAACCAGTAATAGTAGAAGTACCACCATTATTATATATTGCTCCACCATAAGCATATGATCCTGTTGCTGTTGCTGTGTTGTTTATGAAACTGGCATTTGTAACTGTTAAAGTTCCTTGATTATTTATTGCTCCACCAGATTGTGCTTTTCCATTGGTGAATGTTATATTTGTTATATTTACAGTAAAACCATTATTAATTGTCATTATTTGGGTGTATGTGTTTTCTCCATTTTGTCCTGATAGTATGGTTCCTGTTGTGGATTCTCCTGTTATGTTAATGTTTTTATTTATTGTTATTGTATCTGTTAGGTTGTATGTTCCGTCTGCTATGTATATGTTTGTTTTAGTTCTTATATTATTAAATCCTGTATTTATATCTGTGTATGGTTTTTCTTTAGTACCATCACTGCTACCAAGATTATATGATGCGTTTATATATATTGTGTCTGTGTCGTCATTTGCTTGTTTGAGGTTTGTTGTTGTTTTTATTGTATTTGTTTTAGTTGTGGTTTCTTGGTTATTATTATCTAGTTTATTTACAGTACTTGTTGTTTGTATATTTGTGTTTTGATTGTTTGTTTTGGTTATTGAATTATAATTATTATTTGTATCATCAGTTTCATCTTCGTTGTTTTGTATATTGGTTTTAGTGTTTGTTTGAGATTTTTTAGAGTAAGTGTTTGTACTGGCTGTTTTTTCTAAATTATTTGTATTAATATTTTGTGTTGATGATTCTTTTAACGTATTAGATTTTAAATTATTATTATCATTGACTATAATCTTTGATGTATCTGTTGCTGTATTAGTTATTTTTGATGTATTTATTGTATCAGTTTTTGTATTAAATGAATCAGTCTGTGAATCTATATCATTATTTTGTGTGTTTCTAATTGTTATATCCTCTGTTGCACTTATAACAGTTAATCCTATTAATAGTACAAAAAATATTGAAAATATAAGAATCATTGCTTTACTTATTTGCATATACATATCCTCCATTAAATTTATCTTTATATTATAATAGATATTTCCGTATAATATTACATTATACCCAAAAAAAAAGGATAATTTATTTATTAAAAAAAAATCCAAAATAATGAACTTAACATTTTTTTTTAAATTGATAATTAGAACAATTGTTCTAGAGCAAACGCTCTAGTAGATTTATTCTATTATTACTCCATAAATAATCCTTCAAACACCAATATAATACATAAATTAATTTAAACAAGCTCATTAATAAAGTCTATGTCAAATAAATTCAAAAAAAGATACTCAATAAATCTTAAAAATTAGAATACATTAAAAAAAAACACTAACCATCTAAATAAAACTATGAAAAAATTCAAAAAAAAGAATCCCATATTATTCAATTAATAAACATATAAATAAAAGAATAAAAATGATTTATTAATATTATAAAATTATTACGAAAAATATCATTAAATCAATCATTTTCCTTTAAATCTTTAAAAATGTCTATTTTTTTGGTATTTACATTTTTTTGTTGATTATCTTCATGATTTTTTCTAAATGTGCTTAAACATAAATATAATAATTATTAGTAATAATAGAAAAATAAGATAAAGTCGAATATGTCGGGAGAATTACTTCTCCTTTTTCTTCTCAGAACCGAACCTGTTACTTTCATGACATTCGGATCAAGCTCTTTTTCCTATAAATCCGTAAAAATACGAGTTTCTAGTATGATTCATCCGCTTTTGTAATTTAATTACTATTTTTGCATAATCCCACTGACTAGTTATACTAAAATATAGTATACGGTATTCATTACGCCTGAATTATTCTTTCGTATTTAAACTGTCAAATACGTTTTGAATCATAATTGCACCTGTTAAAGTGGGCATATCCATCATAGTTATTATTATTTGTTAATTTCCTATTGTCTTATCGACTTGATGGCATTAGCTTTCTTAACATCCTGTTCCCTATAAAGAATATCAACTATTTCTCACGAAATACCCTCCCATTAAACTGATCATGGACTTTACAGGGGTTTCCAAGTTTATCTTCTGTCAGATACGATATTTGGGTTAGGCTCATCCATTACACCGACAAGTATATGGGTTGTATAATATACGTCCTTTTTCACTTCGTATGTCCTACTTGTAACTTACAACAGCTTCTTTCATCATCCTACCTGTTGCTCTTATTCACGATGCTTATAGACATTCACTCAACGTTAGCCACTACCAATCTTTCTCTTGCCCTTGTCTCCATGAATGCTAGAAGATCAATTAGGCTTTACCTATCTTGCAACCCACAAAGAAGTTACCTTCAATGCAGTATCAAGGGAGAATAACTGAATACAACACAGTTAATAGTATTCTATTACTATACTGACTTATCTCAAACAAATAAAAGACAATTGCTTGTCGCACAAAAAAATTTAAAAATAAAAATAGTATCATTAAATCAATACTTTCTGTTTATATGTAAAGTTATTCCTTATTTAATGTTTCTGTACTGTTATAATAGTATATATTCGGACTTGTTGGTGCTGTATTGTTGTATAATTTATTGTTTGTATTTATTAATGTTGAATTCTCTAGTGCTATTGCTCCTCCTGCTATTCCTGCATTGTTATATGCTAATCTAGAATTAATTAATGTTAAATTTG
>CAYNSJ010000133.1:0-3894 GCA_964399835.1 uncultured Methanobacteriaceae archaeon
AATATAACAATTATTGAATAGAATATCATAAGTATTATCAATTATAATTATTATTATATAAAAGAATATTGTGTTTATGATGTTAATAAATAGAAAAAAATATATGGATAAATTAAACTATTACAAAGGTACAGAAGCTATTAAAATTATTACGGGTATGAGAAGGTGTGGTAAATCAACATTACTTCAATTATTTAAAGATGAACTGATTGATACAGGGGTTAAAAAAGATAATATTATTTTTATGAACTTTGAATCCATGAAAAATAAGGAATATACTAATTCTGTTGAATTGTATAATTATTTATCAAATCATATCAAAACAGATGAAGTAACTTATATAATGTTAGATGAGATTCAAAATGTATCAAATTGGGAAGAAACTATTAATTCTTTAAAAGTGGATTATGTAGAAAATGTTGATATTTATATAACTGGATCAAATGCATATTTATTATCTTCAGAATTATCCACATTACTTTCAGGTCGATATGTAGAAATTAAAATGTTACCTTTATCTTTCAAAGAATTTCTTGACTTTTATAAACAGTATTATCCAAAAAATAATTTATCTACAGAAGATAAATTTCAAGAATATTTATATTATGGATCTTCTCCATTGTTTTTTAAATATGAAAAATCAGATAATTACTTCAAAGATGTTTTAGAGGGAATATACAATACTATTTTAATAAAAGATGTTGTTCAAAGAAATAATATAAAAAATACAGTTCTACTTGAAAATTTAATTCATTTCTTATTGGATAATATTGGAAATATAATTTCATCTAAAGTTATTGTTAAATATTTAAAAAGTGAATATATAAAAACTACACCAACTACAATTTTAGAGTATTTAAAAGCATTAAATAATGCATATTTACTATATGCTGTTCGTCGATATGATATAAAAGGTAAAAGATATTTAAAAACATTAGAAAAAGAATATGTTGTAGATATAGGGTTAAGAAATGCTATTTTAGGTAGTCGTAATGTTGATATGGGTCATGTTTTAGAAAATATTGTTTATTTTGAATTGTTATACAAGGGATATAATGTAACAATTGGAAATAATAAAGATTATGAAATAGATTTTATTGCAGTAGACCATAATGATAAAAAATATTATCAAGTTACACAGTCAATATCTGATGAAAAAACATTAGAACAGGAATGTAAAGCTTTAGAATCTATTACTGATAATTATGATAAAATAATATTATCTATGGATAAAACATTTGTTTTAGACAGAAATGGAATTAAATTTCAAAATATAATAGATTTCTTATTAGAATAAAATCTCATAAAAAAAATAAGTATAGATTAAATATCTGATTTTAATCTATTTTTTGAAAATAACATTAAACCAATGATAAATAAGATAATTGTTAAAATTAAACTCATCATAACATTAAATGATATAGCATTCCAACTACTACCATATATCAGAGTTTTACGTAAAGCAGTAAGAGTATGAGTCCATGGTAATAAATCATATATTTGAATACTTTGACCCATAAAGTTACCTATAACAACTTGTGGTAATTGGAAAAATGATCCAACAATAAAACTTAAAGGTACTACAATTAATGTTCCAAGATTTGATGCTTGTTTTGCATCTTTAGCAAATGATGCTATGATCATTCCTAAAGCTATTGAAGATATACCTCCAATAATTCCTACTAATATTGCAAGTAATAATGATGTTATACCTCCTTGCCAGTGGAATCCTATAGCTAAAGCAACAACAAATAAAATCAATACTTGTAATACTGCAATTAATGACCAAGGAATAAGACCACCAAATAAGTAATCAAATGTAGTCATTTTTGAAAGTTTAAGTCTTCTTAAAGTTCCTGTTTCTGTTTCTTTAGTAAGTATTGTAGCAACACTTGTAGCAAGAAGTAATATTGCAAACACAATCATTCCAGGAGCAATAAAATCAAAGTTAGTAAATGATTCTGTTCCAGAAACACCTTCTACTTCAGTATTTATGACATTTTCATTAGTACTAGTAGCACCTGTAATTTTACTCTGAATTCCTGAAATTATACCATCTTGGAAACCTCTTAAGACACCTACAAGCATACCTTCTGATGTTCCAAATCCACTATAACCTACATCTCCGCGAATTTTAACAGTGGATACTATATTATTTGACATATTTCCTGTAGAAGAAACACCACTTGATCCTAATTTATTTAATATCAATCCTGAAATTGATTTTGAAAAGTCTGAAGGAATTATAACTTCAGCATCTATTGTTCTATCTTTAACCATATCATCTGCCGATGATTCTGTAGTTGTTTTAACATTAAACATATTGATATCACTATTTTGATATTTAACATCACTTAAAAAAGTAGTTAAATTATTACCAAAAGCAACATTTTCTCCATTTAAAACATAACCTTGATCATAATTTACAACAGCAATATCATGAGGTTCAGTTTGTTCTCCCATATCTCCAAAAGCAAAACCAAAAACTAACATAAATAACATTGGAAATACCAATATAAAAAATAAACTCCGTTTATCTCTTAATATTTCTTTTAAATCTTTCAATGCAACACTTAAAATTCTCATAATTTTTACTCCCTAAGTTTAGAACCTGTTAATTCAATAAAAACATCTTCAAGTGTATTTTGACGTAATGAAAGATCTTTTATTTTTAAGTTCTTACTTTCAATAGTTTCAATTATCTTAGGAAGCTTAGAAACAATATCCAATGATCTGATATTAATACTTCCATCAACTTCAATAACAGATAGAATACCATTAATTTCTTTTAGGGAACTTATAATATCTTTATTATACTCTTCTTTGAAAAGTTTAATATCAACAACATCGCCTTCACCAATTTCTTTTTTAAGATTATCTGGAGTATCAAGACATAAAAGTTTTCCATGATCCATTATAGCAATTCTATCACTTAGTTTATCAGCTTCATCCATAAGATGTGTTGTTAAAATAACCGTCTTTGATTCATCACGTAGTGTATTAATATAATTCCAAAGAACTCTTCTTGATTGAGGATCAAGACCCTCTGAAGGTTCATCTAAAACAATAATCTTTGGATCATAAACAACAGCTAAAGCTAAATTTAAACGACGTTTCATTCCACCAGAAAGTTTAGAAGCTAATACATCTTTTTTATCAACTAAAAAGAGTTTTTCTAACAATTCATTTATACGAGAATCTAAAATATCTTTTGGTACATCATACATATCACCAATAAATTTAAGATTTTCTTTGCATGTTAAATGTTCCCAATAAACTAATTCTTGAGGACAAATACCAATGATACCTTTATCTATTTTTGATATATCTTTTCCATTAATTAAGATATGTCCACTGGTTGGATGTAATAATCCAACCATTATATTAATTGAAGTAGTTTTACCTGCACCATTAGGTCCAAGAAAGCCAAATACTTCACCTTCATTAACTTTAAGATTTAGATTATCTACTGCAGTTAAGTTTCCATAATTTTTACAAATATTTTGAACTTCAATATTACAACCCATTAAAAAATAATCCTCCCTTTTCTATTTGACTAAATAGATTCTATATTGATTAGTTATTTGGTGTTCATTTTATAAAAAATAAACTTTTGAATTATGTGAGTTTATAAATTATTTTTTTTTATTTTCTAAATTAATTATTTTCAATAGTTTTAAAGACTATTAAGTGAATAATAATATTATTCAATATATTTAAATTTAAATTTAATAATATTTGAATAGTTTGAATATTAATTAATATTTTTTTATAATTATTATTCAGTTTGAAAATTCTTTTTTTAAATAATCAATTTAATAAGGAGGAAATAAGATAATTTATGAAAAAGAATGTTAAAATAGCTATTTTAACACTAACTGTATTCATATTACT
>CAYNSJ010000134.1:0-3889 GCA_964399835.1 uncultured Methanobacteriaceae archaeon
TATAAAAGTAAATTTTTTTAGAAATAAACTTTTAATATAGCTTTTCTACAAAGCAGAATTATCTTTATTTTTATTTTCAAAATGAATTGAAGAAGAATAACTTTTTCTTTTTAATATATTGTCAATATTTTTTTGAATAGTATCATATAAATTTGTATCAATATATGATAAATTAATCTTTTTATTAATTAATTCATCATAATTTGTATTATCTTGTAATTCTTGATATTTTTTATTACATTTAACAACTTTATTTTTTTGAATTATAACAATAGCTTCATGATAATTATCAAAGAACTTATTTTGTTTTAAGCTAAAAATATTATAATCTGTCTCATCTTTTCCCATGACATAAATAAAATTATTAATTTTAACAATTTTTACATTGAGTCGTCTACAAATAATATCTCCATTAGAATACTCATAATAAAGTTGTTTAGGATTATTTGTTTGATAAACTTCTTTTATTATTTTTAATAATTTTCCTGTTTTATCGAATCCTAAAAGAGATTCAGAGACTAATGAACCTTGAATATCTTCTAATTTATATGAAAGAAAGTTCAATGATTTATTATTTAAAAATGAAATATAATAATCATCTAAATTTTCTGTTGGTGAATATATACCAATACTATAATCTAAATTGTTAGAAAATTTCTTACTATTCTCATTGATATTTGGTATATTTTTATATTTTTTAAATTTTGTGTTTATTAGAATCTCTACTAAAATTGTACTGATCTATTTTATTTAGGTTCTCATCATAAATATTCAATATCATTTTTTTAAACAACCTACTATTTAGTTACATTATTTTTTTTTAGTTGTAATTACTACTAAAATATATTAAAAACTATTATATCCACTTTAATATAATTAAATATACTTATTTCTTATTAAAATTATATATTGTATAGTTAATATACTTTAATTAATAATTTTATAGGAATAGATTAAACCTATTTGGTAAACTGAGTATTATATCTAATATTAAATTTAATTGTAAAATAACTGAATGATATTAAAAAATTTTATTTATATTAAAAATTTATTTTCTTTAATTATAATTAAAAATTAAAACTAGAAATTTTAAGAAATTGTTAAATTATTATTTCATGATTTTTAAAGGTAAGAAAAATAAGATTATTTTATTTATAACTTGTTTAAATTATTTTAAACAATATTTTTATATATATTTTATTTTAATTTTTTATGTTCATTTTGTTTTATATCTTTTATTATAATATTTATTAAATTATTTTCTCAAATCTATGATATTTTTGGCTTTTGTTGTTATTTTTTTTGATAAATGTATAATTACTTTTCTTTTTTTTTATTTGAATTAAAATTTCTTCAAAATTTATTATCTTCTAATATTTGTAGAGTTATTGTTATGATTATTTGATTTAATGTAATAATCTTTTGATAAATGTATTTTTGTATTTGTTTTCAATTTATATATTAAATTTATAGTTAAATAGACAATTTATTATAATAATTAAGTATATATCTATATATTAGAAAAGATAACTAGTTGTTTTAGTAAAAGAATACTATTTAATGTAAAATGAATATCCTGAAAAGAAAACTTTATCTAATATATAAAAAGGAATTAGAAAATTTATTTAAATAAATTTAAACTATTTAAAAGGAAGTAGTTATAATGAAATGGGTTATTTTAGATGAGAATGAAAATGAATTAGGACAATCTGATTTTTCAAAAGATTATGATTTTTCTTATGTAAATAAAATAGATAATGTGCCAGATATAGATGAAGGTATTAAAATATTTTTGAATAATTTGGACTACGGAATATTTGTTTATTCTTATGTTGAAAATATGGATGATTTCACTATTTGTTTTTTAAATGATAAAGCACGTACTACACATTTTTCTAATTTAAATAGTAAACGATCTGATTTCTTATATAATATGGTTTCATCATTTGATAAAAAAAATGTAATATTAAAATATATGAAAGAGGTTTATAAAACAAGTAAAGTTCAAAAATTAATATTTAAATGTTATAAGGATAACCTTCTTGTTAAAGATGTTCTTGTTAAAATTATGAAAGTTAATGATTTTATTTGTATTTTAGGTGAAGATAGAACGGATATTCTTTTTTTAACTAAAGAAGAAGAAAATTTCTTTAATAACAATATAACTGGAGTAGCCATTATTCAAGATGGCCACTATGTTAAATGTAATAGAAAATATCTTAAAATTTTTGAACAAAATTTAAATAATGTGATAGGTAAAACAATTGGTTATAGTGGATTTATTGATGAATCAATAGATTATTTAAGAGATATTACTGATAAAGTGTTAGATCAATGCCTTGTTTCTTACTCAATTTCTCCATTTAAAACTATCATTAATGAAAAACTTTTTTATTTTGATTTGAATTATAATTATATTATATATAAAGGTAAACCTGCAATTATGATTCTTTTCAATGATATTACAGAAAAAGAATTAAATAAAAAAGAAGTAGAAAAGAAAACAAATGAAGCCTTAGATTTACAAGGTAATTTAAAAGAGATTCAAAAAATAAGTAAAATCAGTATGAGTTATACAGATAGTAACGGTAATATAGACTGGTCAAAATCTTCTTTTAATATATTTAAACTTGATTCAAGTAAATATAAAAGTTATAAAGATAATCTTTCAGATATTATAATTGATGAAGATTTAAATTATTTACAAGAAGCATACATGAAATGTTCATCATCACATCCTGAAGAAACTTGCTTATTTAGAGTTAAAGCAGATGATAATAAAATTATTTATATACAAGCATATATTATTTGTCATTATGATGAAAATGGTAATGAATTAGGATATTTTACTTTTTATCATGATGTAACTGAAGAAATACATTATCAAAATCAACTAAAAACTGCATTAAACGATAAAAATATTTTATTAAGTGAAGTACATCATAGAGTAAAAAATAACTTACAAATCATATTAAGTCTAATTAATTTAAATAAAAACTATCAAACAGACCCTGAAATTATCTTAAATGATACAGAAACTCGTATATATGCTATGGCATTAATACATGAAAAAATATATGGATCAACATCACTATCAGATGTTAATATGAAAGATTATGTGGATTCTTTAATAAAATCATTATTTGATACATACTTCTCTAATATTAATTTCCATGGTGATGTAGAACCAATAAATTTAGATATGGACTATGCTATTCCATTAGGATTAATAATTAATGAACTAGTAACTAATACTATTAAATATGCATTCCCTGAGGATGAAGAAGGAAATTTATATATCAAATTTAGTGAAAAAAGCAAACATTATATATTAACTATTGAAGATGATGGTATAGGATTACCCGATGATTTTAATTTAAATAATCTTACAACTTTAGGATTATTAGTAGTTCAAAATCTTACATTACAAATAGGTGGTACTTTTAGTGTCTTAAAATCAAAAGGAACTGGATTTAAAATAGAATTTGATGAATAACAATTCAATTTGAAAATATTTAATCAAACCATATAATAATAAGTTTTATTTTAATTTAAAGTTTTCATTAAACTTATTATACTATAAACTTCCTATTTTTTACAATATTTTTTTTTATTAAAATTATTTAATAAAACTCTAATAAGTAATATGAATGATGAATTATTTTAATTTCTTAATAAAAAGTTAACACTACAAAAAATATTCTCTTAAAAGATTTAAATTAAAATAATATTAATTTAACAAATAAACTTAATAATATTATATCTATTTTTTATTTTAGAAAAATGGAATAAATAAATAACAAAATTAAAATAAATTATTTTTTTTAGTCTATCAGAGGCTGACTCATGATATGTTATTTATTATATATTGATGTATGTAAATCTATTT
>CAYNSJ010000135.1:0-3877 GCA_964399835.1 uncultured Methanobacteriaceae archaeon
CTGGTATAATCAAAGACATAAATGGTAATCTAATGGTAGGAACACATAAAATAGCAGTAAAACTCAACGGCAAAAGCATAGGAACATACACCACAACAAACGGAATAATAAACAGTAACATAACAATACCAAACACACTAAAAAACACAAAATATAATATCACAGTAAAAATAGGAGAATCCAACTGATACTACCAAACAAACTCAACAACCACACTAAAAATAAACAATGTTAAAACATATAAACAGAAAGTATCAATCTAAAATTGATATTTTTCTTTTTTTTTATTTATTAAATTATTTAACTTTTAATAATACTTTCTTATTACTTTTTGAGTTACGGACAATAATCAATTTTATAACATAATACTCCATCGTTACTTGCATTACCTGTAAATATATTATTTATTATATTTAATGTTGCATTGTAAGTGAATATTGCTCCGCCAAAATGTTGCATTATTATTAGTAATATTATTATCTTCTAGTTTTAAGTTACCTAATTATAATCTAGTATTGCTTCACCATAAATTGCAGTGTTTCCTGCAATTGTACAGTTGTAACATTCATGTTACCTATGGTATTTATTGCTCCTCCACCTATTATTTCATTGTTGTATATGAGTCTTGAGTTTGTGAGTGTTACTGTTGAGTTTTATAAGTCTATTGCTCCACCGTAGCTTGCATTGTTGTTTATAAAAGTTGCATATGATACTATTAAGTTGGTATTATTTGTGATTATTGCTCCATTTATTATACCAAATCATCATAAGATATATAAAAATATATTTTTTCATCATAATTATTTCATTGGTTTTTGTTTAGTATTATAAAATAAATAAAAAGATAAGAACTAATATTATTAAAATTTAACATAAAAAAATAGTTTGATAAAAAGAAGTATTTGAGAAATTAGAACTGCTTTTACATTAAATGTATTTATAGTAGTAACTATGGTCGTTACTACTTAATACATTATTTTATTTTATTTTTTGGAAGTTAGTTTTTATTTGTGTATGTTTGGATCTGTTGGTGCTGTGTTGTTGTATAGTTTGTTGTTAGTGTTGATTAAAGTTCCATTGTATACTGATATTGCTCCTCCAGCTATTATTGCATTGTTGTATGCGAGTCTTGAGTTTGTGAGTGTTACTGTTGAGTTATATACGTTTAATGCTCCACCATATTGTGTTGCATTGTTTATGTTTAATGTTGAGTTTCCGATTAGTGCTGTGGAATTTATGATTGCTACTGCTCCACCATAATTTGCATTATTTTTAGCTAATAATGAATTAAATATTGTTATTAAACCTTCTGAAGATATTGCTCCACCAGATATTGTTGCGTTGTTGTATTTTAATGTGGATTTAGTTAACATTACATTTCCATTTTGGCTGTATATTGCTCCACCGTATTGTGTTGCATTGTTTAAGTAAAGATTAGAATTGGTTATCATTGCTGTTGAGTTGTATACTTCTATTGCTCCACCTTCTTTGGTTGCTGTGTTTTTGTTTATTGTACTGTTTGTGATTATTAGGTTTCCATATGAGTCTATTGCTCCACCATATTCTGCTTTTGAATTTTGTATATTAGTGTTTTCTACCGTTGTGTTGGATTGATATGAATATATTGCTCCACCCATATGTCTTACTTTATTTAATGAGAATTTGGAGTTTAGTATTACAGCTTGACTGTATTGAGTGGCTATTGCTCCACCGTAACTTGCTTTGTTATTATAGAAGTTTGCATATGATACTATTAAGTTGGTATTATTTGTGATTATTGCTCCACCAAATATACCTGTGTTGTTTGTTAGTCTTGCATATGTTATTGTGAGTCTTGTGTTTTTAGCTGCTATTGCTCCACCATAAGTTGCTGTATTATTATATAAGTAACATTTGTATACTGTTAATTCTGTACCATTTGTGTATATTGCTCCACCAGCTATAGCGGTATTATTGAACAATCCATTTTCGTTTAGGAATATTGTTCCATTGTCATTGTATATTGCTCCACCAGATTTAGATGCATTGTTGATGTAGAGATATGTGTTGATTATGTTTGCTGTTCCTTCATCGTTGTATATTGCTCCACCTTTTGTTGCTGTGTTATTTATTAAATCAGTAGATTTAATAATTATTGTACTTTCTGTATTGTATATTGCTCCACCGTATGTTGCGTTGTTATTTATGAATTCAGTTTCATTAATAAATGTGTTACCATAATTTAGTATAGCTCCACCGTATTTTGCATTGTTTTTTATGAAGCTACTGTTTGTAATAATTAAATTACCTGTATTTGCTATTGCTCCACCATTTTTTATGGATGTATTGTTTGTGAAGATTGAATCGGTAATAGTTAGATTACCATAATAATTATAAACAGCTCCTACAGTGTTGGATGTTGTATTGGTTATAGTTGAATTAGTTATATCCATGGTTGAGTTAAGATTTACTATTGCTCCACCCATTGTTGCATTGTTATTATTAAATGTGTTATTTGTTATTATTACTGTTGATGTATTATTGGCATATAATGCTCCACCGAATCTTGCACTGTTGTTTTCAAATAAATTGTTGGCAACTGTGATGTTGCTTTGGTCTAGATCTATTGCTCCTCCAACATAGGAAGCTATGTTGTTATAGAATTTGGAGTTTGTGATTTCAACTTGACTTACCCATAGATTAATTGCTCCACCATATCCTTTAGTTGAGTTACCAATTGCTTGGTTGTTTGTAAATGTACAGTTATCTATAGTACTGTTACTCTCTTCTATATCTAATGCTCCACCACTATTAGAACAACTATTATTTACAAATGTAGAATCACCGATAATTAATTCAGAGCTTACTAATGCTATTGCTCCACCATATCCCACAGTTATATTATATATTGCTTGGTTGTTTGTAAATGTACAGTTATCAATAATTGTACTACTATAAGTTATATCTATTGCTCCACCAGAATAATTACTTGTATTATTAATAAATAAAGTATTAGTTATAAAGCTATATGAATTTAATAGTTCTATTGCTCCACCATTTCCAGTATTGTTAGTAAATGTATTTTCATCTATTACTATTGTTGCATTATTGTTATATAGTGCTCCACCTATTATTGCATTGTTGTTAGTAAATGTATCATTAGTTGATATTAAAATTGAAGTATCATTATTATATATTGCTCCACCAGCATATGCACTGTTGTTTGTAAATATGTTGTTTGTTAATTTTATAGATGAATTATATGTATCTATTGCTCCACCGAATCCTGCTTGGTTGTTTGTAAATTCGTTTTTTGTTAATGTTATATTTGAATTATATGAGTCTATTGCTCCACTGTGATGATATGTACATGTATTATTGTAGAAGTTTGAATTAGTAATGTTTACATTACTATATATAATGGATGTAGCTCCTCCCCAACCATAGGTTGAGTTTCCTAATACTTTGTTATTATTAAATCTACAATTATCCATAGTAACATTACTATATTCTATATCTACAGCTCCACCTACATAACTACAAGTATTATTGTAAAATATGGTACTTGTAATATTACTTTCAGAATTTTCTATTGATATTGCTCCGCCCCATCCAGAGGTAGTATTAGTTAATAATATATTATTAGCTAAATAAGATTCATCAATTGTACCTTTGGAGTCAACTATAAAAATAGCACCAGTACTATTTGCAATATTATTAAAAAATCCACTATAAACTATTGTATATGTTGAATTGGAAATATATACTGCACCACCATTAGATCCAGTATTACTCATAAAATTACATTTGATAATGGCTATATTGTTATTTTTTGATACAATCGCACCACCATAGTTATCTGCTATGTTATTTTTAAATAATATGTTAGTTAATGTTA
>CAYNSJ010000136.1:0-3775 GCA_964399835.1 uncultured Methanobacteriaceae archaeon
GGCGTGGTACTACCCCATTCTACCCATGTGTCTCTACTCATATATTATCCTGGGCATCAGAATCATCCGCCAGCCCGCACACCGGGCACTTGTCGCCCATCTCGCCGGGTTCCCACACGCAGCCGTACCGGGGGCACTCGATGAATCGCGCCTCGGGAGGCAAGGCAATGGAACATGCGAGGTCGAAGTAAGATTGCGACATGGCTACTCCTCCAGCGCGGCGAGGGCATCACAGAGTTGGCAAGTGTCGGCAACCCCTTCCGATGATGCCGCCCACTGGGCGCGAATTTCCTCGCATGGTTCTCCGCCACGAGTTGCGGTGCAACAAGTAGAACAGCATTGATCGGCCATGTCCGCCACCCTCTCCAGCTTGGCGAGGCGCAGGCACTTGTCCGGCATCATAGGAACCCTCATTCCTTGGCGGAATACGCGTACCCCGTACATTTTAATTCGTTGCACTCCATCACTATTATCCTTCCTTGTCCGTTTCGGAGAGGTGCTTTTCCCACTCCTGACGCGCTACTTCGCTGCCGTAGCGATGTGCTACACCTTTAAGGCGCATGCTGCGCTCATCGGGCGTTTCTTCTCCGTCCGCCGCAGTGAGAGCTTCATTGGCCTGTTTTAACCAAACTGCCGGTTCTCCCTCGGCGTCATGGCTGTCCCAAAGAACAGCCTCCTTCAAAGCCTCATACAGCCCACGCGCCACGGAGGCGGGGACGTATTTACGCTGCACAGCGTTCATATTCATGGTCCGTTCGCACATCTTTACGTTGCGGATTACTCCCGCGTTTTCCATGAGGTCTTGCAGCGTGCATGTCTTCATCCCTTCTTCTCCTTCTTCTCAACGCCGAGCGCGTCATGCACAGGCCTTGATACCCACCCGCGCACAAAGGCTATAGCTTCTTCAACGGTGGGATAATGACAAAGCCAATTATCCTCGCAATAGTTGGGAAACTTTTTGGCATCCATGCCCAACTGGACAGAGCGTCCATCTATCCCGCCGACACGGACAACCATACCTGCATCCGATGCAATGGCTTGCAGGTATTCTATCGTCCGCATATGCTCTACGGTGGTCATCCCTTCTTCTCCTCTGCGGCCTTCACCGCCTCCCGGTACGCCTTCGTGCGCTTGCAGCGGAGGCAGGTGACGGCGGAAGGAGATACGGATTGATTCCTTCTCGCAATCATCTGCCCGCACGCGACTAAATCCCATTTCATTTGGAACTCAGGGCGGAATAGGGAAAGATGCACCTTCGCCTTGCTCATCTCCCTACCTCCCCGCGAAATGTTCGCCAATCGCCCACGCTACGGGCAAGCCTATCAGGATGATTACCAGCCACCAGGCCCACGCGCACGACTTGCGAGACGCGAAGGGGGTTGCGCGAATGGTCAAGGAGTGGGGATAGACGCGCTTCACGGCTTCACCTCCCGCTGTAATCCTAAATACCCAGGCCAGTAGGACACGCCGTATTGCGCATACGGGGGACGCTCGACGTAGGCCAGAACTACGTCAAGCGCGGTCGCAATCTCTTCCTTTTCTTCCCGGAGATTTTCCGGGGTATCAGGATGATTGTAATCGTTATTGGCCGCTTGGCGCATGGCCTTCAGCACTCTGTCAATGAGGGCTTCAACATCGCAGGGGCGCATCCGCTCATGTGTTCCGCGCTGCAAGATGTCCGTCACGTCCTCCAGGTAGGAATACGGAGCGGGGGCGTCATCATCCTCCGGAGCGTAAAATTCCTGGGGTCCGGGAAGGGTGGTCACAGGGTAACTGCCGGGGTCCTTCGGGATAGTTATATGCTTCACGGATTTCCTCCTTTTGAACGTGTCCGGGGAGGGGAGAGGACGAACGGCATTGCGCCGTTGACTGCCTCGGCCGAGGACTTAGCCGGATGTACTAGACACCGGTAATCGGAGCGACCGTAGCCGCTTCCTGATTGTCCTCTCCCCGTGGGATGCGCGGTGCTGGCCGGATTCCCCACCCGGCTCCTTGACACGAGAGCCTATCCCCGTGGCGTTCTGTCCCTAACAACCCGCTGCCTGGCTAAGGCAAGCGCAGCACCGCGCATCTTCCCCGTTCGCGTTCCTATTCAGTTTTCAAATCGAGGCTTGGGACAGGTGGCGGGCCGGGCGCTACTCCGGCTTCCTGTTTTCCAGGACCCACCAGCGTTGTCAGTTAAGCTTTTAGCTTCGCCCGCTGCCGTGGGGTGTCTCTCCACGCCGCCGCCACCTGGGATGCTGGGTTGTCGTCGAGCGAATTTTCCCAACATCCTCCCAAACCTCGATTGTCAAAGACCTTGCATCATCGGCAGGGCGGGGCCGGGTTCCCTGCACATTAAACCTGCCGCTACCTTTGGCAGAGTTGTGTAGCCTACTCCTTTGGCATGAGTACCGGCCAACAGGGCTGATAAGGCGTGGTCTGGCGCGTGTGCCAGTGGTCGTCACCCGAATACACAGTTGACTCCCACGCCTGCCGCAGTTTGTTCCCACACGCGGGCCGCCCGTGGTGGACATGACTCCCTGTTACGCCTTGCGCCGCGATGCGGCACGGTCCAGGGTTAGCCTACGCGGTCCTTGGCCGCTGGTCATGCCCACGCCGATGATGCACCCTTGAAGCCTGTGAAGCCGGGATGGCAGGTTTACGGGTATTTCAGGAGGCCATACCCTATTTCCCCGATGGCGTTCCATGCGCGGCGGTTAGGTGGAGGGGATTGCAGGTAAGCCAGCCTGCTTTCAGCCTTAATCCACGTCGAACCACCGCTTGCCATCCCGGCTCACAGACTCCAAGGTTCGCTGCTGGAGAGTGGGCGGGGCCGGGCGCTACTCCGGCTGTTGGATACCGCGCACCATGTTCCCACTCGGAGCCGCCTATGACGGGCCTTGGGATTCCAACCCCAACGGGTGACAGGGTAGGCGGGTGTCTGCTTTCCACGCCGCCCGCCCACGGATGCTCGGCCTATGGCCAAGCACCCTCGCCAGCAACGAAGTTTGTCGGAGCCTGGGGTTCGCGCACAAGTGCCGCGCCCGGTGTTGGCTGCGGACCCGGGCTACCACTGGATGGCCGGGACATCCCAATTGGGGACACCTCCCCTCGGATTTCCGCTTTTCTGGCTACTTGTGCGCTAGGATACCCCTTGCTAGCAGAGATACCCCCGCAGACTCCGACGAACATCTATGAAGTTGTCAATGAACCGCCAACCCCGAGCATCCCGCCTGCGGTCCTGTCCGGCTACTGCGCCCCCGGTTATTCCGTAGTACCGAAAAACTGTGCGAACGCATCATGCCCATACTGGCCGCGCGTGATGTCGGCGATTTCTTGAACGCTGTACTTGCGTTTACGCTTCTGG
This sequence comes from uncultured Methanobacteriaceae archaeon, assembly GCA_964399835.1. Classification (GTDB taxonomy): domain Archaea; phylum Methanobacteriota; class Methanobacteria; order Methanobacteriales; family Methanobacteriaceae; genus Methanosphaera. The sequence continues at coordinate 3,350 of CAYNSJ010000136.1, forward strand.
CCTTCCACAAATCTTTTCACACCAGCAGCGCACGCCCCGGTGACGACGCGGTACGCTTCGACAGCCTCTTGGAACGTGAAAACATGGTCGGGTCCAAGGCCCTCGAATGCGCTCTTGTCGCGGTTGGAAATTTTGTAGACCAAATCTTCCCGAGCATCCTTTAACGTCTCGCCGTGAGACCACTTGTTATCTCCGTCAGTGACGAGATATTGGACCTTGTCCTGGGCGATGCCCTTGATCTTGAAAACGCTCCCCCGGCGGTGGACAACCTCCGAAAAAATGCCATCCGCAAGAATGTATTTCCCGTTTTCCCATGAAAGGGGGTAGGTCGGACGAAGCAGACGCTCGGGTTGCTTGATTCCCGTGCCTTCCAGGTCCAGGTAGCCGCCCACGGTCAGGCCCTCGGGCAGCGCAGTGATTCCCGTG
>CAYNSJ010000137.1:0-3754 GCA_964399835.1 uncultured Methanobacteriaceae archaeon
TCACGTGTTTTGATTGTTGCTGTTGCTGTTGTTTGACTACTACTGTACATAGTATTTCCATTGTAATTTGCTGTTATTGTATAATTTCCAGGTTTACTATAAGTAGTATTGATAGTTGCTATTCCATTAATTACATCTACGGTTTTGGTTAGTCCGTTAGTATCTGTGAATGTTACAGTACCTGTATTAATTGTGTTACCATTGCTTGTTATTATGGCTGTGATTGTTATGTTTTCTTTGGTTGTTCCATTTACATTATTCATTGATATTGTACTACCAGTTATACCAACAGTTACAGTATCAGTTATTGTATTGTTTGTATAATAATTATCTGTATCGTTGTATGTGAATGATAATGTGTAACTTCCACCTGGTGTTAAAAGTGTTGTAAATGTATCTTCTTTTTTACTTAGATCTATTGTGCCAAGTATTGTATCACCATTTCGTATTGTTACATTACCAACATTAATCTCATTATTATTAGGATCAGTTACAGTTATTTTAAATGTTGTATTGGTTGTTGATGTTCCAGGTGTAGTTGTAACTTTTATTGTAGTATCAATTGTATTTACCTCTTTTGTTAGTGTGGTGCTGTTGGTGTATATTGTTGATGTTATTGTATTTGTTCCTGATGTTGTTGGTGTGTATGTTGCTGTTGCTATCCCATTTGTTAATGTTTTATCTTGTGTTGTGAATGTTATTGTGTTAGGTGTTGTTGTGTATGTTACAGGTATGTTTTTTGGTAATAATTGTGCTTCTTCTGTTGTTAATGTACCTGTTGTAGTTCCTGTACTGTATCCTGTTAGGTTTGTTGTTAAGGTTACTGGATTACCTACTGTCCATGTGTCTGTTGATGAGGTCATGTTGAGATATAACCATGTAGTTAATTTATCACCAGCATAATTTGTTAGTTTTAGACCATTATTGTCTGGGCTGTTTTGGTAGTTTGTTGTGTTTTGTCCCCACCAATTATAATCAAGAGAATTTATAATACCATTACTATCTTTATATATTTCATATTTACTAGAGTCTATATTATTTATGAATATGTTATAATTAGCTATTAAAATACTATCGAAATTACCTATTGCTCCACCATGTCCATTTGCTGTGTTGTTTATGAAGATAGAAGAATTAAGAGTACAACTACCACCATTAAGTATATTATTATTTATTGCTCCACCATCATTTGTTGCTGTGTTGTTTATGAATGTGGAATTTATAATTATTGCAGTACTTTTTAGTGCATTATGATTATGTATTGCTCCACCATGTGTTGCAGTGTTGTTTATGAATGTGGAATTTATAACAGTTATATTAGTTTCTTGTTCATTATGTATTGCTCCACCATAACTTGTTGCAGTACTATTTATAAATATAGAATTTACAATAGTTAATATTCTTTGGTTGTTTATTGTTCCACCATGTGTTGCAGTGTTGTTTATGAAACTAGAATTACTAATAGTTAAATTACCTTGATTATTTATTGCTCCACCATCATATGTTGTTTTTCCATTGGTGAATGTTATGTTAGTTATGTTTACAGTATATCCATTGTTTATTGTCATTATTTGGTTTGTTTTTAATCCGTCGATTATGATTTTGTTTTGTGTTTGTCCTGTGATGTTAACGTTTTGTGCTATTGTTAGTGCATAGTCACCAGCTGTTTTGTATGTGCCTTCTGCTAGTATTATTTTTCCACCATCTGATACTCTGTCTAATGCTTGTTCTATTGTTATTACTGGACTGTTCCAGTTTTCACCTGTTCCTATGGTTGTTGCACTTGCATTTACATATACAGTGTCGAATGTTATTTTTTTAGTTAGTGTAGTACTGTTAGCACATATTGTTGATGTTATAGCATTTGTTCCAAAGGTGTTAGATGTGTATGTTGCTGTTGAAATACCATTTATTAAAGATGTATTACTAGTTATTTTCCCTGTTGTAGTTGTGTATGTTACTGGTATGTTTTGTGGTAATAATTGTGTTTCTTCTGTTGTTAATGTACCTGTTGTAGTTGTTGTACTATCATAATATCCTGTTATGTTTGTTTTTAATGTTACAGGACTACTTAATATCCATTTATTTGGTGTTGAAGTTATGTTGAGATATAACCATTTGGTTAGTTTGTTTCCATTGTAATTTGTTAGTCCTAAATTATATGGGCTGTTTTGGTAGTTTGTTGTGTTTTGTCCCCACCAATTATAATCAAGAGAATTGATAGTACCACCATTATTGTATATTTCATTTTTATTTGGATCTGTATTGTTTGAGAATATATTATAATTAGCTGTTAGAGTACCATCATTATTTATTGCTCCACCATTACCGCTATTTGCTTTGTTGTTGGTGAATATTGAATTTGTAACTTTTAAATCATGTATTGATCCTGAGTTCCAGTTATATATTGCTCCACCATTCCAATCTGCTGTGTTATTTATAAATAAAGAATTTATAATAGTTAAATAATTCTGATTATTTACTATTGCTCCACCATTATTTGTTGCTGTGTTGTTTATGAATGTGGAATTTGTAACATTTAAATTAGCATAATTAAGCATTGCTCCACCATGAGTTGCTGTGTTGTTTATGAATGTGGAATTTGTAACATTTGAATTACCATTATTAAGTATTGCTCCACCTTCACTTTTTGCTGTGTTGTTTATGAATGTTGAATTTGTAATGTTTAGATTTTTCCAATTATATATTGCTCCACCATGATTTGTTATCGCTTTGTTGTTTATGAACGTGGAATTTATAACAGTTATATTATTATCATCCTGATTAGCGTTTAGTATTGCTCCACCATGAGTTGCTGTGTTGTTTATGAATGTGGAATTTGTAATAGTTGTATTACTTTTTTGTTCATTATGTATTGCTCCACCATCATGATTATTTGCCGTGTTACTTATGAATGTGGAATTTATAATATATGTATTACCATTACTAGTATCTATTGCTCCACCATCAAAATTTGCTGTGTTGTTTATGAAACTGGCATTTGTAACTGTTAAAGTACCTTGATTATTTATTGCTCCACCAGTTGTTGCTGTTCCATTGGTAAATGTTATCTTAGTTATGTTTACAGTAAAACCATTATTTATTGTCATTATTTGGTTTGTTTTTAATCCGTCGATTATGATTTTGTTTTGTGTTTGTCCTGTGATGTTAACGTTTTGTGCTATTGTTAATCCATAATCACCATCTGCTTTGTATGTGCCTTCTGCTAGTATTATTTTTCCTCCATCTGATACTCTGTCTAATGCTTGTTCTATTGTTATTACTGGACTGTTCCAATTTTCACCTGTTCCTATGATTGTTGCACTTGCATTTACATATACAGTGTCTAGTAGTATATATGATAAGGTAGTGCTGTTGGTGTATATTGTTGATGTTATATATGTTGTTTTTTTGTTTGTTGGTGTGAATATTGCTGTTGAAATACCATTTATTAAAGATATATTACTAGTTATTTTCCCTGTTGTAGTTGTGTATGTTACTGGTATGTTTTGTGGTAATAATTGTGTTTCTTCTGTTGTTAATGTACCTGTTGTAGTTGTTGTACTATCATAATATCCTGTTATGTTTGTTTTTAATGTTACAGGACTACTTAATATCCATTTATTTGGTGTTGAAGTTATGTTGAGATATAACCATTTGGTTAGTTTGTTTCCATTGTAATTTGTTAGTCCTAAATTATATGGGCTGTTTTGGTAGTTTGTTGTGTTTTGTCCCCACCAATTATAATCAAGAG
>CAYNSJ010000138.1:0-3723 GCA_964399835.1 uncultured Methanobacteriaceae archaeon
TAAGAGTACATACATATTTATATAAATTACTATTATTTAAAATTATTAAAAATAAAAATGAATAATATAATATTACTTTAATCTATTTAATCCATTAAAAAATGAGTGTACTGCTTTAAAGAGATTCATATAGATTCATTTTATTTAGAAATAAAAATGAAATTAAATCATAAAAATTTAAGAAATAATATATTATAAATAATAAATATTTGATAATATTAAGTTTTAAAAAATAGAATACTCTTATTTTAAAAAATATAGAAAGTGAAGAAAAATTGAAAACAAAATATAAAACTATACTATTTATAGTATTAATATTAACAACAATTTCAATGGTATCTGCAACAAATCAAACAATAAATTCTACAACTGTAACTATTTACAATCATACAACAACAGAACATAAAATAGTTACACATAATAATACTCAACAAATGGTAAAAGAAAAAGTTAATACAGAAAAAAAAGACATAGAACAAACTGATAATAAGCAAAAGATAACGAATAATAAATCAATTAAAACATCAGAAAATAAACTTTCTGTATTAACACAAGATTCAAAAACAATAATTTATTTCAATTCATCAACAAAAAATGATAATGGAACAGGCTCAAAGGAATCACCCTATAAAACTATAACAGAAGATAGATTAAATAGTCTACCTAATCAATCAATTGCAGTAATAAGAAATGGAAAATATAATATAACATCAATAAAAATAACAAATAATATAACAATTGAAGGAACAAATCCAGAAAAAACAATATTAACATCAAATAATAATAATTCAATGTTCATAATTTCAAAAACATCTACTATTACTTTTAAAAATTTAACATTTACAAATAGTCAATCAACTAAAGGAACAAATATTAACAATAATGGGACTGTAAATATTAGTAACTGTATATTTGATAACAATACAGCAATAAATAATAAAAAGGGACATGGTGGAAGTATATATAACAATGGTATACTAAATATTAAAGACTCTTTATTAAGAAATAATTATGCTGATTTTGGAGCAGCTATTTATAACAATAATGCAATATCAAATATAAATAACTGCATATTCCAATCAAATACTATATCTAATGTGGGAGGAGCAATATATACATTTAGATCAAATATCACAATTACTAACTCTTTATTTGTAAGCAATGTAGCAGTAAGTGGAGCAGCAATATACAATGCATTTGGAATAATGAATATTAATAATACAAGATTTTATGAAAATTCAGCAGAATCTTTTTATGGAGGAGCTATATATAGTACAGGAATCACTACAACAACAGATTCAGATTTTATAAATAATCATGCAAATTATAATGGTGGAGCAATTACTACAACAAGTAATTTCACAGCAATAAATTGTACATTTAAAGAGAATAATGCTGGACTTGATGGTGGAGTAATAGAAAATGTACCTTGGACAGAAAAAGAAAATGGAAATCTTACATTAATCAATTGTATATTCAATGAAAATAGTGCAGGTAGAAATGGTGGTGTAATAGTAAATCTTCTCAGTACATATATGAAAGATAATCAGGGTACTGTAACATCAAAAAATTGTAGTTATTCTGGAAACTCAGCAACAAAAGGTGGTGTTATTTATAATGAAAATTATATAAACTTTGAATATAATGTATTCATAAATAATGAAGCTGATAGTTACAATACAATATGCTCTAATGAATCTGGAATAAGATCAATAGAAAAAAATTGGTGGGGAGAAAATAATCCATCCTGGTCTACTATTGGAGTAACACCAAATACGTGGATTATAATGACATTTACAAATAAAACTGTTCTATTTGAAAACTTAAAAACAGAATTAATAGTAACATTAAATACATTAAACAATGGTGAACTTATTCAAGATACAATACCCACACGTACTGTTTACTATTATAAAAATACTAATCTTATATATGATAATGTTCAATTTATAAATCTAAAAGTTAATAACACCTATTTAAAAGGCAATAATGATATAACTGCTCAAATTGATAATCAACAATTAACATTACATGTAATACCATTAAATATCACATATTATTATACAAATAACAACAGTACAATGCATATACTAATAAATACAACTAATACTGTAAATGTCAAATTAGTAGCATTAAAAGTTAATGGTATAACAATAGTACATCAACAAAACTTATCAAATAACATTTTAAAATACACTTATACAATACCCATAAATTGGACACAAAGAAATTATACTTTAACTACAATCCTTAAAACAGATAATAACAAAATAATAACTAAAAATCAAACAATCCAACTTGGAACTAGATTAGTTAAGACTAATATTGATATAAAAAATATTAATAATCATATTACACCAGGAAATAAAATTATAATAACTGGTACTGCAATGACAAATAATCAATATGTTAATACAGGTAAAGTATCATTTAAATTAAATGGAAAAACAATATGCTCAAATGTTAAAATAGTAAATGGAAAAGCTGTTATAAATTATACTATTTCATCAATTTATAAACCGGGTTTATATAATATAACTATGATTTATTCAGGTGATAAAAATAAACAATCTAATCATTTAGTTAAAAATTTTACAATAGATAAACATAGTGTTTTTGTAAATAGTAGCTCATCCATATTATTAAAGTATAATACAAAGAATATATTATTATTGACATTACATGATGAGAATAATAACTCAATTTCTTATGGTAAAGTATGTTATAAAGTAAATGGTAGAACTATAAAAACAAATATAACCATAAAATATGGCTATTTCTATTTTGAATATATACCTACTATAAAAGAAAATCAGATATTAACTATAAAATATGGTGAAAATAGTTTATATACTAAATATAGTACTGATATTAAGTTATTAATAGAGTAAATATTATTATTTTATTTTATACCTATTTAAGGTATATTTCTCTACTTTTTTTTCATTAAAATATTAATCGGTTACTCTTTATTTATTTAATAATTTTTAAAATTAAAATATACCATTCTATCTAATAAATTAATTTTACTTTAATTAATTTGTTTTAAATAATTCTTTTTATTTTTTTTTTTAATAATTTTAAATAATAGTAATTTATATAAATATGTGTATACTCTTATAACTTTAATTTAATATAAAAAAAATTTTAATAGTTTATATGAAAATAAACTATTAGTACAATTTCAATATATTAAGAGTATTTATTAAAAGTCATATTTTTTGAATTATTCATTTATAAAGACTTGAATATAAAATAAAAGAAAAAATTTCAAATTATTCTTAAATTTAACAAAAAGTAAAGGGAGTAATAATTAAAATGAAGACTATATATAAGATTTGTTTTATAACCATGATCTTATTAATAGTTGGAATGGGTGTTGTATCTGCAGCCGATACTGGAACAAACACAACAGTATCACAACAAACAGATACACCAACTGCAACAAACACAATAACTGCCTCACAAACAGTTAACAACACAGTTGCAACAACAAACACTCAACCAACTGTTAAAACAAAAGAAGTGACAACAACAAACAATGCTGCCACAATAAACAAACAAAAAATAAAACAAACAAACACAACAAACTCAATACAAAAAACTAATTCAACACAAACTAATAATAAAAACATAGAATTATCAAATAATAATATAAATACAAATACCAAAACAGTAACTTCTCAAAAAATAGCTACAACAGTAAAAACTAATACAACAAAA
>CAYNSJ010000139.1:0-3711 GCA_964399835.1 uncultured Methanobacteriaceae archaeon
ATTTATGATGAATGGTATCAATCATTTATAATAAAAGTTAGGTAATTGACTATAAATAAAAAAAAGTTTCTATGAATTTAAATCATAGAAAATAAATCATTTAATGCTTCAGCCATTGTAGGATGAGTAAATACTTGATTTTTTAATACTGTATAATCAAGATTTTGATCCATAGCTAATTTTATTATATTTATTACTTCATGTGATTCTGCTGCAAATATACTTGCTCCTAATATTTTATTAGTATCTGCATCTACAATAGCTTTGTAAAATCCAGTAGGTTCACGTAATACTTGAGCTTTTGGTACAGCTGCTGTTGGAAGTTTAGCAACTTTAATATTTAATCCTTTTTCACGTGCTTCTTTTTCAGTTAATCCTACTTTTGAAAGAGGTGGAGTGAAAAACGTACTAAATGGAATATTTTGACGTTTAGTCATATTATATGATTTATCACCTATTACTTGCGATAATACAATTCTATAATCATCTAATGATGTATATGTAAATTGAAGTGCACCAGTTACATCACCCATTGCCCATATGTTACTAGCAGTTGTTTTAAGATTTTCATCTACAACAACAGCACCACGTGATGTTAAGTCTACACCTGCATTTTCACATTTTAATCCTTGAGTATTTGGACTTCTTCCTATAGCAATTAGTACTGCATTTGCTTTAATAGTTTTTTTACCTTCATCTTTTATTTGAAGATTAACATCAGTATAACCATCTTTTGTTTCAAATGATTCTGTTTCAGCATTGAATATGAAATTTATACCTTGATTTTCTAAGACCTTTTTAACTTCATTAGCTATATCTTCATCATCTTTTTTAAGGAAATTATTACTATGTTGAATTAATGTTACATTACTTCCAAAGTTTGAGAACATTGAAGCAAATTCTAATCCTATATTTCCTCCACCAACTATTACAAGTTCTTCAGGTAGTTTATCTAATTCCATTAATGATTCACTATCATAAATAAATGGATTATTTTCTATACCCTGTGTATTTGGTATTCTTGAGAAACTTCCCGTGTTTATAAAGATTTTATCCGCTTTTATAATTTCTGTTTTACCATCAAATTCTATTTCTACTTCTGTATTTGATTTAAAACTTGCATTTGCATTATAAATTGTTACATTTTCTAAATCATCTAATTTTTTAAAGTTTTTTCCTCTTAGATTTGTCGTTAATTCTCTTTTTCTTTGAATATATTCTTCATATTTTTTAGATTTTTTATCAAATGAAAAATTATGAGCTTTTGCTACTTGAGCACTTAATATTAATGATTTTGATGGTATACAACCAACATTTATACAGGTTCCACCATACATCATTTCAGATTTTTCAATTAAAGCTACTGTTTGACCATTTTTTGCTAAGGACCCAGCTAATGTTTTTCCACCTTTTCCGAATCCTATAATAATATTATCATATTTATCCATACTATCACCTTTATTTAAATGATTAACAAAGTTATTAAAAGTTATCTTATTTTACTTAAATTATTTTTAAATTACAAATTATTTTCTAATTTATACTAAGAAGTATTTATACTTTTTAAACAGACTGGTCTAATTAATAAAAAATAAGAAATATGTTACTTTAGATTATAATAAAACAAGATATAATTTATTAAAAATCAATATAAAATTAAATAAAAGTCAAATAAATCAAAAAAAAATAAATGATAAAAATAGTTACATATTTTTTTATATCAAATTAAAAAAAAATAAATAATATTATAAAAACTAAATAATATAAATTATAGTACGTATAATCAATAAAAATAAAAAGAATATTAATAAAAAAATATTCCAATTAAATATAGAATTATATATTTAAATCAATATAGAGGTGCCAATAAAATGGCTGAAGAATTAGAAGAAATATGGACAAATTATGACAGAGAAACTGTTGAAAACTATGTTGAAACAAGGTTACATCACTACTTATTTACTAAAATACTAAAAGACCAAGAAGAAATAATGAGTAAAATCATAGAAATTTCAGAAAATGAAATGAAATTCTTCAAAATGGTACATATACTAAAAATGGATGAATTCAAAGAACTTGTTGATAGATTACCAATACTTGATGATTATTTTGCAGAAAATGATATTAACGAAGATCCATCACTTAGTATATTAAATGTAGTAAAATACATGTTCCAAGGTATAATGGACATGGAAGTTGGAAAAGTAACAAACAAAAACTTCGATGAAGATAAACTAAATGAATTTAATAATATTGTACTTGAAAACAAAGAACATATTAAAAAACTCCTTAAAAAAGATTACTTAGTAAAAACTGAAACACCAGGAGTTATTAACTTAAATACATTTGAAACAGCTAGTAAAAATACAGATGAAATATTAAACCTAGCAAAAATATACGATGTATATGATGCATTATTTGTATTCCCAAACAAACTAGAATTATACAATGTAATAAAAGAAGAAATGCTTACATCATTAAATAATGATAAATTATTTGAGTTATATGTATTATTAAATACATTAGAAGTATTAGAAACAACCCATGGAAAAATTACTTTCCAAAATGCAGGTGTAAGAGAATTAGCTGATTACTACTATCAATCTGAAGAAAACAACATGGAACATACATCAGCAATGCAAATATTTTTCCATGACTTACCAGAAGAACTAGATGCAAAATTCAAACCAATTCTTAAATATCCATACATATGTTTAAGAATGAAAAACTCTGTAAAAGCACGTAACTTAACACGTACAAGTTACCTCTTATTAGAAATCGAAAGAATAACAGATAACCAAATAAAATATAAATGTAAAGCAACTGAAGATATAAGAAATATATTAGTTGTATGGGATCACCGTTTATTCAACGATGAAAAATCACATATCAAAGTACTTGATTATAAAACATTACAAATAGGACTTAACAAATCATTTGGTAATATCTTCAAATATCCAAACGTTGATAATCTTGATGTAATCCTCGATTATATACCATACTTTGAACAAGAAGATGTAGAATTTTCAAAAGTAGTTGATGGAACAAGAGTATACGATGAAGAAGCTGACTTTTTCAAAGATGATATATACCAAGAAAACCTATATCAACCATTTAAAGATTTAAATGATTGGGAAGCAACAGGTTGGAATTACATCAATAACCACGATCTAATTCAAAGACTTGACATATTAACTATCCTAAAATTAATATACTTAATATTCGAAAAAGAAAAAAACAGACCAGGAATTCTAGCAAAACTTATGGATGATGGAACAATATTAACAATACTCAAACGACTTAAAGAAATCAGAACAGTTAACGAAAGTGAATTTACTGAATTATATTCACCATACAAAAAACTTAAATGTTGCCCAATACACGATCCTGACTTCTACAAAGAAAAAGAAGAAGAAATGAACGATTTATTAGCAAGAAAAGCAGATGAAGTTAAATAATCACATTAACTTCTTTAACTTTTTTAAAAAAAAATAACTACTAAAAAAAAATATATATTCTAATTTTAAAATAATCAAATTAAAAAAAAAGTAAATAAAAACTACAACATTTCTGTTGTACTTTATTATAAAAAAATTACTCTTCTTAAAATATTCTATACCTATTTTTATACTTTGTTTATTGTGAGTGTTGTGTTGGTTGTGTTTCCGTTGTAGAAGTTGTTTGCTCCTGATATTATTGTGATGGTGTGTG
>CAYNSJ010000140.1:0-3668 GCA_964399835.1 uncultured Methanobacteriaceae archaeon
CGGAATAAAAGAAATAACAAGAACAGGAATAAGTGCAATATCACGAGGATCAAAAACACTCTAAAAATATAATAAATAAATGTGGGAAAAAAACCCACAACTTACTATTTTTATTGTAAATCAAATTTTTTCAAGAATAATGGTATTTTTTCATTATTATTTATAGCTTCTGAACAACGGTAAGTATCATATACAATATATAGTGTCCATATCAATAATAACACTAGACGAATAGATTCATTATTTAAGAATATTATTGTTATTAATAACCCTATTACCATAGAAGCCATATATCGTTTATACAATTTTAGATAAACATCACCTAATCCAATAAATAATGCAAATATTAAACCGAATAATGAAAGTAATACAGATAACCAAGTTTTTTTCGTTTGAATAGGTTCAACATATGGATTATTTTGAGTATTCATTTGAGTATCTGTAATATCTTGAGGTTGATATATATTTTGTTGATTTTGATTATTTTGTTGTTGATTATTTTGTTGATTTTGATTATTTTGTTGTTGATTATTGCTTTCCCCATTATTAAAATCTAAAGAATTAGTCGTATTTGCTGAATCTTGTTTATACTGATAATTTTGATCCTGAACTTCTTCATTTTGACTATTAATTGGTTGTTGTTGATTAAATTGTTGATTTTCATTAGATGATGGTTGTTGGTTAAATTCTTCTTTTGTTTGTTGATTTAAATTAGATTGTATATCATTTAACCCATTACCACATTGTATACAGTAATGAGTATAATCTTGATTTTGATAACCACAGTTTTCACATTTTTTCATGTGACCAAACTCCCTTTGTTATATTTAATTTTATGTACTTCATATTATTAATAACTATTTAATAAACACTATTTTTATATAAATATTAAAATATTATTAATGATTATTTTATATTTTAAACATTATCTAATAAAATAAGAAGATATTATAAAAAAAAGAATAATATAAAATAAACTTGATTTAATATAATACTATTTTTATTTTCACTAAAAAAAATCATTAAAAAAATAAAATAAAATAAATGAGAATATCCATGTAACATCGTTCAAACATCAAAAAACATAGATAATAATTAAATATTTAGTTTTTTTAAGAACGAATAAATTTTATTTTAAGAAAAAATAATAATATTATATATAATTTAATAATTCAGTTAAATAGTTCAAAATATTTTAAATAATTACTAATTTGATAAAAATTCGTATAGTTAAATATATATATCATAAAAAAGATATTAAGAACATAAATAAATTAATTGAGTTAAGGAGGTTAATTTATGGCAAATAAATGGTTAGCTGCTATACTATCATTTTTTATACCAGGTTTAGGAGTTGCATTATCCAGCTTATATAAAAGATTTGTAGTTACATTAGTAATTGATATCATATTAGGTATATTAATATATTATAGTGGTATGAATGGTATACTAACTATCATAGGTCTTTTATACAGTATATATGCAGCATATGATGCTTTAATATGTACAGAAGCAGCAAATAGCAATCAAGCTATTCCAAAACTTTTCGGAGTACTAGAAAATATGGAATAAACACTTATTCTATTTTTATTTTTTTTATTTTTTAAAAATTATAACATAAAACAAATTATGCTTATAACCATTATTTTAATATCCAAACAGTAAAACTTTTTTTAACCATTTTCTAAGAAAATATCTTCTTAATCTTAATTTATATCATAAAACATCAAAATTAACTTATTTTATTAATTTTAACTAATGATTTTTAATTTTTCCAAAAAATAATTAATAATAAATAAAATTATATATTTATATATTATTAATCGAATTAGAGCAATGATAAAATAAAGATTATGATCATTTAAAAATCAAAAGTATAGGTGTAAAAATAATATGAAAGGTAGCGAAGCATTAATAAGAAAAATAAAAGAAAATGGTACAGATACAATTTTTGGATATCCTGGAGGAGTTCTATTACCATTATACGACTCACTCTATGATTCAGATCTAAACCATATATTAGTAAGACATGAACAAGCAGCAGCACATGCAGCAGATGGATATGCACGTGCATCAGGAAAAGTAGGTGTGTGTATAGCAACTTCTGGACCTGGAGCTACCAACCTTGTGACAGGAATAGCAACAGCAAATATGGATTCTTCACCCATAATTGCATTAACAGGACAAGTAACAACAGATTTAATAGGAAAAGACGCATTTCAAGAAGTTGATACAATAGGATTAACTATGCCTATATCAAAAGATAATTTTCAACCAAGAACAGCTAAAAAATTACCTCAAGTAATTGATGCAGCATATTATATAGCTGGATCTGGAAGACCTGGAACAGTTGTTATAGATTTACCAAAAGATATATTAGAAGAAGAAATAGATCTAGATAAACTTAAAACTCCATTTAAAACACCAGGTTATAAACCAACAAAAAAAGGAAATATTAGACAAATTAAACGAGCATTAAATACTATAAATACATGTAATAAACCAGTTATATTAGCTGGTGGTGGTGTCATATCAGCTAATGCTTCTGAAGAACTAATAAAATTTGCAACAATAACAAACATTCCTGTAGCAACAACACTCATGGGAAAAGGAGCCATACCTGAAGACCATATATTATCCCTAGGATTAGTTGGAATGCATGGTCTTGAATCAACAAATAAAACTATAACTGAATGTGATTGTTTAATAACAATAGGTTGTAGATTTTCTGATCGTACTACTGGAAAAGTATCTGAATTTGCACCAAAAGCTAAAATAATTCAAATTGATGTTGATCCAGCAGAAATTGGTAAAAATATAAAAATTGAATTACCTATAGTAGGAGATGCTAAAAATATATTAGAAGATTTAATAAGAAATGTTCAGATACCAGATAGAACTGGATGGACAGATCATGTAACACAACTTAGACAAAATTACAAACCAAAAATGAACTTTAACACAACCCCTATTAAACCACAAGAAACTATTAAAGAAATGATGCAAGCAATAACGGATGATACTATTGTAACAACAGATGTAGGACAAAATCAAATGTGGATGGCACATTACTTTAAAACTAAAAAACCACGAACATTCATATCATCTGGTGGACTTGGTACTATGGGATTTGGATTACCAGCAGCAATTGGAGCACAAGTTGCAAAACCTGAATCTAATGTAATGGCTGTTGTTGGTGATGGTGGATTTACAATGGTATCACAGGAACTAGCAACAATAAATGATTATGATTTACCTATAGTAACTGTTATATTAAACAATCGGTATTTAGGAATGGTTGCTCAATGGCAAAAATTATTCTATGATGAAAGAATATCTGAAACAAAATTAAGTAATTCACCAGACTTTGTAAAACTAGCAGAAGCATATGGATTAAAAGGTGAACGAGTAGAAAAACCAGGAGAACTCAAAGAAACTATCCAAAATTCACTTAAATCAAAAGAAGCAACTGTTATCGATGTAGTAATAGATCCTGAAGAACTATTACCTATGGTACCTCCAGGAGAGAAAATAACCAAAATTGTTGGTGAATATAAAACTGAGGATGGATTATAAATGAGTAAAAAACAACAATCTCATACATTAAGTGTATTAGTAGAAGATAAACCAGGAGTACTTCAAAGAATATCAGGATTATTCACAAGAAG
>CAYNSJ010000141.1:0-3624 GCA_964399835.1 uncultured Methanobacteriaceae archaeon
GAATAGTAGCACTATTTACTTGACAATTGGTTGTTGCAACTAAATATTTCTCATAACCTGTTGGAACAGTAGTAGTACTATTAGAACTACTTGTATTTGAACTACTTGTAGTAGTATTTAATAAAGCTATTGCTGCAGAATAACTTGGATAATCACCATTATTATAGATATAACTAAGTATTCTGGAATAGAAATATATTGCATCTCCAAAGCTTAATGATCCATCAGATACTTTTATATTAAGTGCAGTTCTACCATTTACAGCAAAACATTGCAAAGTAGCATTTGCTAATGCCATATACTCTGCTTTGTATATATTTGAAGTTGTACTGGTATTATATGAACCTGTTGCATTATTAAAATATCCTACAGATAAAGATGTATTTGAATTTAAAGCTTGACACATTAAATACAAGAAATCTGTCATACTAACTTTAGTACCATCAATAGTTACATAATTTGGTAAAGTTGTATTACTTTCTATGAATGCTTTAACTCTAGTTGCAGCTTCAAGAACTTCAGCTCTAGTAAATGATATAACTGAAGATTGTAATTTTATTTTTGTACTTGTAGTTGTTGAGTTATAAACACCACTTCCACCATAAATTATAGTAAGATTATAAGTACCTTCACCATATGATGAAAAATCACCATTTACTGTAGCTTTTCCATCAACAATATTAACAGTATCAATTGTGATACCATTAATTTTGAAACATACTTTTCCAG
Source organism: uncultured Methanobacteriaceae archaeon (assembly GCA_964399835.1). GTDB lineage: Archaea > Methanobacteriota > Methanobacteria > Methanobacteriales > Methanobacteriaceae > Methanosphaera. The sequence continues at coordinate 730 of CAYNSJ010000141.1, forward strand.
ATGTTAAAACAGTTCCATTGGAATCCGTTACTACAACTGAAATTGTTGAATTACTTCCTGCTACTCCAAAGTATAATTTATTAACCACTATATTTGATGCAATTGTTGTGTTACTTGTTGAATTAGTACCACTAGTAGAATTACTATCAGTTGTACCATTAACATTATTACCATTTGTTGTATTTATTAATGCTATTGCAGTTGAATAATTTGGATAAATTCCAATATTATATATGTATGATAATATTCTTGAATAGAAATAAACTGTATCTCCATAACTTAATGATCCCGTAGAAAGATCTATTGAAGCAGGTGTGGTACAATTTAATGCATATGAATTTATTAATATATTAGCTAAATTCATGTACTCTGTTTTATATATATTACCACTGGCACTTGTATTGTATGAATTTGTTCCATTAGCAAAATTACCTGCCACTAATGAAGTATTACTATACAATGATTGACACATTAAATACAAGAAATTAGTCATACTAACTTTAGTACCATCAATAGTTACATAATTTGGTAAAGTTGTATTACTTTCTATGAATGCTTTAACTCTAGTTGCAGCTTCAAGAACTTCAGCTCTAGTAAATGATATAACTGAAGATTGTAATTTTATTTTTGTACTTGTACTTGTTGAATTATAAATACCACTTCCACCGTAAATTATAGTAAGATTATAAGTACCTTCACTATATGATGAAAAATCAGCATTTGTTAATGTAGCTTTTCCATCAACAATATCAACAGTATCAATTGTGATACCATTAATTTTGAAGCATACTTTTCCAGAATATACTGTACTACCATTTGAATCTAATATTACTGTAGAAAATGTGTTATCAGTACTTGTTTCTCCAAAGATTATTTGGTTAATTGAGATCGTTGTTGATACTGTTCCAGTACTTGTATTATTATTTAGTGTTGAACTATTTGTTATTGTACTATTACTTGTTGTACCATTATCTATTGGATTTATATTAGTATTATTTGCATTAATCATATTTGATGCTGGATTTATTAATCCTAATGTTGCAGAATAATTTGGATAATTACCATTATTATAGATATATGCATTTATTCTACTAAAGAAATATATTGTATCTGCATAACTCATAGACACACCAGAAACTGTGAATACAGTAGGTGTTCTACCATTTACAGCATAACATTTTAGTATAGAACTTGCTAATCCCATATATGCACTTTTGTATATATAAGAGTTATTTACATTTGTACCATATGATAATGTTCCATTAGCAAAATTACCTGCCACTAATGAAGTATTACTATACAATGATTGACACATTAAATACAAGAAATTAGTCATACTAACTTTAACAGTACCTACAGTTACATAATTTGGTAATACGTTATTACTTTCTATATAACTTTTTAAACTATTAGATGCTTTTAATACTTGATCTTTTGTAAATGAAATCATTGAGGATTGAACTCTAAGATTAACATTAGATGTTACTGAGTTATAATAACTATTTGCTCCATATATAGCAGTTATATTGTATACTCCCTCTTTTACTGATGAAAGATCACAATATATTGACGCTACGCCACCAGTTATTTTAACTGTACCTAATGTTTTTCCATTTAATTTAAAGCATACTTTTCCATAGGTTACTGTATTACCAGCTGTATCTTTTATTACTGCAGTAAGAAGCGTTCTATTTCCAGATACTCCGAAAAATAAACGATCAATTTCCATTGTAGTATTTGTACGTAATACTGTGAAAGTTGATGTACCTGTTGCTGCATATGATGTTCCTGTTTGTCCTATTATTACAGCCATATTATATGTATTTGCAGACCAGTTAGGAACTGTATAATTTATAGTTGCTATTCCATTAGTTACAATTGTTTTGTTAATTGTTACACCAGTTATTTTAAAAACAACCACTTGGTTATTTACTGGAGTTCCATTTGCATAATTGATTTTTGCAGTTAATGTTATGGTACTTCCTGTATTTACTGTGACAGGAGTTACATTGATATTAACAGACTGCATTGAATCTGTTTTTATTGCTGTTTTCAAAGTTGTTGTATTTGTACTAACTAATGAATTATTTATATTAGCTGCTTGAATAATTCCTGTATTATTGCTTACTATATTTTTATCATCTACAGTATTAGTAGACTCTGCATTTGATTTACTTATTGTAGATACGTTATTTACATCTTCACTTACATTTAATGAAGAAAGATCATCATTAACTACATCATTTACAGATGAAGTATTAGATTGACTATTCGTACCTGTTGTTACAGATGATGATTGATTTTTATCACCATTACTAATTGTATTAACATTACTAGTAGATTGTATTTGATTAGATGAATTAGCTGAATTAGTTTGGTTACTAGATTGATCTGTGCTAATTTGAGTTGTTGTTGCGTTTACTGTTTGTATTGAATTAGTTGAAGTATCATTGGCAGCAGCAACTGCTGATACCCCCGAAATGGTTAATACTGTAACTACTAAGAAAATCAAAATCAAATTTCGCTTTATGTTAACGCCTCCTTAAATAAATCAAAATATGAATTATTTTAATCGGTTTTTTTTTAAAAAAGTTATATCATTTTTAAAATAATATAACATAGCATTTTGATTTTTTTTATTCAAAGTAATTTAAAAATTAATAAGCATTTTAATTTTATAGAAATTTTGTCATATTCTAAATTTCTAACATATACTTATCTAAATGTTAATATTTAAAGATATGGATAAATAAATCATAAGATTTAAATAGTATAATAATATTTTACTTATTAAAATAACTTAATAAAATAATAATTAATATAAATAGAAAAAAAAGACTTATGAGTGTCCGACAATAATACAATTTAATTTATGATTATTACTTAGTATTATTT
>CAYNSJ010000142.1:0-3550 GCA_964399835.1 uncultured Methanobacteriaceae archaeon
GCATCGCACCACTCGATGAGGGACTTGTCAGCCATCATTTCTCCTTCGCGGTTCCACCGCTCAGTCCCCGGCCCCGTGAGGCCGGGTTGGAGGGAGGGAACTCGAGACTCTGCCGAATGTCGTTCTTGGCACCCTGGATAAGGGACTTGATGCTCTCAATCAGGATGCTCGCGGAGGAGAAAAAGCCACCGTTGCACGGGGAATTCGGGTATTTTGTCGGTTCCACCAGCGGGGACGCTCCGTTAAGCCTTTCGCGGTGTTGAGTTGCCATCTCACCAAGAGATGCCGCTTCTTGGTGAAGTTCTGTCAACGCCTCAAGCATCCGGACATCAGAGGCAGTGGTCATAGCCTTGGTTTCACAACCACTCCCAAGTTCTTTAGGATTCATCTCTCATCTCCTTGTTTTAGGCCGCAGCCTTGTCGATCTCTTCCCAGGCCGGGCAGCCGGTGCGCAGGTTCCCCCGCTCAGTCCCCGGCCCCGTGAGGCCGGGTCAGAGGGGAGGAATTGTATCGTACGATACAACTACTCTTCGCTTTCCATGTCCGTTCCGCATGTGCCGCATTTGAGCGAAACGCCGGGCTTGGCCCACGCCTTCACCCCGCAGGCATCGCAGACGTATTTCACCTTGTCTTTCTTCTTCGGGAGCTTCATCACGGGTCTGCCGTTGATGCCAAACTTGAATCCGGCGTCGATAAGTTCCTGCGCCACGCGCTCAAACATGCCGCCCGGGATGATGTAGTGGCTCATGCTCTGCCCCGTCTTCTTCCCGCCTTCCTGGCCGGTGTTGGACGGCATGAGCCCGATCTCTTCCATCTTCCTGGCCCACTCCTTGTTGTGGTAGCAGCGCCGCGGCGGCTTCCCGCAGTCTTGTTGCCACTGGTGGCACTGCTCGTGTCCCAGGACGGCCAGGATTTCGATATCCGATTTATCCTTGAACGTGTCCGGGTTCAGGGCGATTTCGTGCAGGCACTCGCCGGTTTCGCGTCCGCAAAACGCCTCTGGCCGGAAGTAACCATCGGCTCTGGCCTTGCGATGAAGCAGGAGCAGCAGCGGCTGGAGTTCACCGCCGAACAACCCGTTATTCAGGTGGTCATAGGCGCGTTGCAGGGCCGCGCTTTCCTGCTCAGTGAACTGCATGTCGTTCTCCTTGTTTTAGGCCGCAGCCTTGGGCGGCGTGGTGGAAGTCTTATTTTTGGGCATGTCGTTCTCCTTGGGTTAGGCAGCGTCCTTGGCGGCCTTGAACTCGGGACAATTCCCCTTGTCCGTACACGTCGCACACACCTTGGAAAGGCTCACCTCGGCCTCATCGCGGGCGCAGTGGATCAGGTCTGTGGGCGTGGGCCGTTCTGGAGCCGTGGCGTCTACTTCTTCGCGCAGCGCCCCGATGGTGAAGGCCCCGCTTTCGGCCTTCTCCATTTCGTAGGTGTCGTGCAGCTCTTCGGCGGTTTGGAGCCCCATGGCGATCTCCGGCGCGTAGGCCCGCACGAACCACGCGGCTGAACGGTACATGAGCATCTGCTGTGGCATCACAGGCCACTTGCTGGACTCTTTGCCGTACTTGTCGGGCTTGTTGTACCAGCCGCTTTTTTTGGCGAGTCCGATGGTGATCCACGGGCCATCCAGACGTTCGCCTGTTTCCTTCTCTACGGCCCAAGCGCGGCACCCCCATTCATCAGAGCCCTCGGCCCCCTTGAACTCGTAGCGCAGGCTCGTGAAGCGCCCGCAGTGGTTGAAGCAGGCGATGAGGAATTGCGCGGACCACGCCGGGGTCCCATGCACCACATAGAGTGACTGCATTACCATGAGCGGATCGGCCCCGATGCGATGCGCCATGTTCAGGGCGATGACGCAGTTGCCGACCTTCCCCTGGTAGCGCTGGGGAACAAGGTCGGACTGCGAAAGCATGGTGGCAACGCGCTGCGCCAGGGCGAAAGATCGCCCATCGTTAAGGCCGATGCTGGTCGCGTCGTCTCCAGGCCGGATCGCCAGTTCCTTGAGTTCCGCCGTGGTGGTCTTGGCCGGTTCAGCCTGGTCCAATTTCTTTGCCATTCTCTTTTGCTCCTCTTGGTTACGCCCGGAAGTGGCACACGCGCCACGCCGGGCAATACTTCTCGCTGCAAAGCTGGCTTCTCGGGTTGCCGTGGAACAGGCCGGAGTGGATCAGGCGCGAGGCGTGTTGCAGGATGCCAGGCGCATCTTCCGTGCCCACAAGAGCGGCCATGGCGCTTTGGACCTCTCCCTTGCCGACGCGCAGGCCCTTTGCTGTCTTGGCCGTCTGTAGCCCGATCACCTGGGCCGGGGCCTCGATGCGCTGGCCCGTGGCGTGGGCAGCCAAGACCTCATAGACAGCAAGCTGGACGCCATGCCCCTTGGTGTTCACAGTCCCATTCGCGGCTACGGCGTTGCCCCCGGTCTTGAGGTCCGCTATCCCGAGGCGTCCATGCCCATCTCGGCGCACCCGGTCGGTGGTCCCGGTCAATACCAAGCCAAGGTCTGAAATATCCAGATCTTCACACGTCACCTCGACGCCGAGGTATTCTTGCGTCGGGGCGATCTCCGAGCAGTAGAGCCGGTGCAGGGCCAGGGAGATGCGCTCCACTGTGGCCGGGTTCATGTCTTCGTCTGCGCGCCAATCAACGTCTTCCTGGGGCTTGTGGATCGCGTCCACCACGGCCCCTGCGGCATCGTCTGGGGTCAGCCCGGTTCCTTGTATGCGGGACACGTCATAGGCCGCCGTTCCGGCGTGGACGGCCTTGCCAAGTATCGCCTTAGGGCTGGACGGAAGACGCATGAGCCGGACATGCTTTGCTTCCCAGCGGGCCGGGCAGTCCAGGAGGTCGGAGAGGGAAGAGGCGCGGATGGTGACGCTGTTCACGTTGCCCTCTTCATTTGCGCCCGGCGCATGGCCCTGGCTTCGGCCCGCACCCTGGCGCGGTTGACGTTCAGACACGCGCTGACCATCTTGTGGGCCTCCATGGCCCTCTTGAGCCCCCAGCCGTCGCCCAGGAAGGCGCGGCGAATCGTGCGGGTGCAGAGAAGGTGCATCACGGCCTCCCCGCGAGGCCACAGTAGCCGTGCGTCTTCTCCATGGTCAGTTCCGGGTGCTCGCTGTCAACGTATTCCTTGGCCTCACGCACGGTGCAGCCGGTTTTTTCGCGGTGCTTCATGATCGCCTGGAACTTGGACGGCGTGTCCCACCGCCAAGCCATGCATCGCGAGGCGATGCAGCGGCATATGGGCTGGTTTTCCATGTCGCCCCACCTGTTTCCACTCGGGTAATTGTGCTCCTGATACCGCACAACCGGGCACCACTTTCCCATCGCCTCTTCCTCGGTCAGGTACATGGCTAGTCCTCCCCCAGGTCTTCCCTGGTCTTCACGTTGTCGTGCCAGTCGCGGCAGTCCTGGCTGTACTCGCGGGCCTTGCGTTCCTCGCCCCACTTCTCGCGGCAGTACGGGCTATCGCACAGGCCAGACATGCCATTCATGGCGGGTACTCCGCAGATCGGGCACTCACCCATGGTCATTTCCCCTTCGCGGCCAGCGCCGC
>CAYNSJ010000143.1:0-3540 GCA_964399835.1 uncultured Methanobacteriaceae archaeon
AGCAGACACAAACAATACAAATACACAAATAAATACACAAACACCAACAATAACACAAGTTACCACACAAACAATAGAAGATAATACAACAACTAATCAACAGAATATAATTAGTAAAACAAAAACAGCTAATACAAACAATGTTGAGACAACAACACAAAAAACAAATACAAATAATAATGTACAAACCACAACTACTAAAAGTATAACTAAAAACACAACAAATACTCTACAAACAAGTAAAACAATAAAAACAAACACAACTAAAATAAACTCTCAAAATAATAACAATCCAATAATAACACCAACTACAACAGTATCACAAAAAACAATAAAAACAATAAAAAAATCATCAGGACAAGATTATTATGTATCTGACTCAAAAGGACTTGATACAAATGATGGTTTAACAACTGCAACTGCATTTAAAACAATAGCAAAAGCAATAAACTCCACAACCAACACTCAAACATACAATATACACATACTCACAGGAACATACAAAGGTGTAGGTAATACTAACTTAACAGTTCCAGGAGATTACACCATATACTTCATTGGTGATGGAATAAACAAAACTGTAATTGATGGAGAAGCAAAATATACCATAGGTGAAAGTACTGTATGGGGTGGAAATAATATTTGGAATCCTTATAATAATATTACAGGTAATTGGTGTATGAATATTACTAAAGGTACTGGTTTAATTACTATTAGAAATTTAAATATTCAAAATATGATCAATGAAGGTCCTGCTAGTTTAAATGGTTGGACAATTTCTAATGTTGATAATTATGGTAATTTAATTGTAAACAATGTGTACTTTAAAGATAATATGGGTGGAATAGGTGCTAGTATTAGAAATAATGCTAATAGTACTCTTCAAGTAAATAATAGTATTTTTGAAGGTAATAGAAAATCAAGTAATACTGGTAACTATGGTGCAGGTATCTTTAATAATGGTACTGCTATAATTGAAAATTCATCATTTATACATAATTATGCAAGATGGGGTACAATAACAAATGATCATGTACTTAATATCACAAATTGTATTATAAGAGATGGAATTTCATATGATGGTGCTAGTACATATAAAAATGGAGCTGGAATATTAGCTAATACAGGTAGTTCTGATTTCTATAATATTTATTCTGTAAATAATATTATAACTAATGTTCAAAATTGTACTTTTATAAATAATACACAATGCAGTATTAATCAAGGTGGATGGGGTACTCTCATTGTGAATAATTGTTTATTTAATGAAACTACAGGGATTATATTAAATTCTGGAAAAGAGAGTAATTCTGTATCTGAAATTATATCTAATTGTACCTTTACAAATATAACTAGTTCTAATATATTTGGCAGTTTATCTATACATACAAATTCCACTTTTGCAATATATTCTACTACAACAAATCTTACAATAGAGAATAATATTTTAAATACTAAAGAAATTAAGGATTATGGATTATATCTAAATGGAAATACTACTGTACGAAATAATACATTAAATAATCTAATTTATTTCTATGGAACAAGAAATAACATAATAAATAATACAATTAATTCATCAGTTGTATATACTGTAATTGGTACAGGTAAACAAAGTAATATTGTTAATAATACTTTATATGCTAGTATATTTACAGGTAATGATACAGTAGCTATACCAGCACTTAATACTGTAGAAAATAACACACCTGTAACAGGTACTGATATAATAATAAATAACACATCATACTATAATTATTTTAATAATGATGGTACTATTAAAGCAGATACAATAACAAATGGTAGTAAAATTTATCTAGAAAATAATCTGACTAATAAACAGTTCAATTTAGACAATGTAAAGGTATATATCACAGCTTATAATACAAATACAATAGTATATAATTGTTCAATAAACACTACAAAAACTGCAAAAATAATTGTAGAAAATCTTAACTTCAATAATACAAACAATTATCCTTATGTAATAGCATTAAATTCTGATTACAACCTAATAACAAATAATAATATCTACGTAAATACAACTAGTTTAATACATACTATCTTAATAAATGGTAATTACAATACATTAAAAGATAATGCTATTACAACAAGTGGACCATCTAATAACATAAAATATGATATAAATTACTATGGAATTGCTGATACAATAAGTGTACTTATACAATCATCACATAACACACTAACAAACAACCAAATAAACACATATTACACAAATAATGGTGAAACATATGGTACAATAGAAGGAATAAGCATACAAACACCAACAACCAACACAGCAATAACAGACAATATACTAACAAAAAATCAGATAACAACCTATGTAGAAACTTATGGCTATGGATTAAACATATTTAATTCAAATAAAAACAACATGCAAAGTGGAACAATAAAAACAAACAGTAAATACTATGGAAATGGTATACAAATAATAGATTCTAATGATAACACCTTGACTGGAACAATATATGTAAATTCAACAGAATATGGATATGGACTAATAATACAAGGAATATCAGAAACTGCAAACAATAACATAATATATCAACTTGTAATGAAAAATATAACAGCAAATAAAGCATATGGAACTCAAATAGTAAACACTAACAATACACAATTATTAGCAAGTGAGTACTTTGTAGATAATTATATATATGGAAACTACACACTTGGGGTAGGAGCATATAACACAACTAATACTCTTATAAAATTATATTACTTTGAATTAAATGGTAACATAAACACAACAGATGAAACAGATTATAATCAAATAAAACCAATAACAGCAGGAATAAAACTAATAAACTCCACACAATCAACCATAAATGGAGTCACAATGTACCACCAAATAATTAATGGTATCAATTATAACAGCATAGGAAGTGCAATAGTATTAGAAAACTCAACAAACATCACAATACAATCTCAAACTGGTGAAGAATCTGAAACAAATATAAAACCATACAATACAACAAATACTCCAATAATACTTAAAAACTCAAATAATAACACAATAAATTCATTAGAAATATATACAAATGCAACTTCTACAGTACAATTAGAAAATTCAAGTAACAATACAATAACAAACAACAATTTAATATCATATAAAGGATATTATGGAGATAATGCAGTATATCAAGATGCAAATAGTAAAAATAATAACATAACAAACAACATACCAAATTATACAAATAAAATAAACATAACAGTCACACCGGGAATCACGACCACTAACACAACATTCAACATAAAAATAACAAATAATGATACAACTTCTGGAATAATATACTTCTACAACAACAATACACTTATTGGAATCTCAAATGTTACTAATAATACATCAACATTTAATTACATATTTAAAAATGCTGGAATGTATAATATTACATTAAAATACAACAATATAACTACTACAGTTCAATTTAAAATAAATAAAACTAATACAACAACAAAAGTAAACCCAATAACAGCAATAGCAACAAATAACATAACACTACAAGCAAATATCACAGATAT
>CAYNSJ010000144.1:0-3533 GCA_964399835.1 uncultured Methanobacteriaceae archaeon
AAAAAAAGTAGTGTGATGAAGAATATTAAATTATTCTTCGTCTTCTTCTTCATCTTTCTTATGTCTACTTCTGAATTCTTTGATACAATAAGCTATTGCTGCTATGGCTATTATGAATCCTATTATGTCATATGTGTATCCGCTTATTGGTCCTACTTGTTGATCTGTGTTTAGTGAGTATACGTTTCCGTCTTCTGATGCCATGAATAATGATCCACCTGATACAGATGGTGATGCTGTTATACTACCTCCGAATAAGAAGTATCCTGGGTCGTATGACCAGTATGAGTTTCCTGTAAATTTGTTTAGCATCATCATGTCACCTGATGAAGTTCCTACTGCTATGTTGTTTCCGAATATTGCTGGTGTTCCGTTTATGTTGTTGCCTGTGTCGACTTCCCATTTTTTAAGTCCATCTCTTATGTCTAGTGAGTATAGTTTTCCGTTGTTACTGCCTATGAATAGTGATGCGTCTTTTTGATCTATTGATGGTGAGGATCCTACTTCTGATCCTATGTTGTATGACCATACTTTGTATCCTTCTTTGGCATTGATTGCATATAATTGTCCATCGTCTGATCCTACGTATACGTTTCCGTTTGCTAATGCTGGTGATGAATGTATTTTATCACCTGTTGCAAAGTGCCAGATTTCATTTCCTGTATTTTTGTTTATTGCATAAAGATTGTTATCGTCTGATCCTATAAATACTGTGTCTCCTGATACAACTGGTGATGATGATACTTTATCATCAGTTTTGAATTGCCATGCAAGTGATCCATCATTTCTGTTGATTGCATATACATATCCATCATCAGATCCTACATATACTTTGTTTGAGTCTAATGCTGGTGAGGATTTTATTGCATCTCCTGCTTTGTATTTCCATTTGTTGTCTCCACCATCTATTTTGTTATCGTAGAGATATCCATCATTAGATCCTATGTATATATCATTTCCAGATACTGCTGGGCTTGATTCTATTTTTCCTTCTGTATCATACGTCCATGTTTCAGTTCCATCTTGTGCATCTACCGAATATATAGTTCCTTGATCAGTTCCGAAGTATACTTGATCACCAAACAATACAGGTGTTCCAATTATTCCTCCATCAGCTTTGAAATCCCATGTTTGTGTTGAGAAATCAGATGATTGATTGGTGTATCCTGTATGTAGTTCGTTACCTTGGAACATTGGCCATTCTGCTGCAGATAAAGAGGTTACACTACCCATTATTAAACAGAAAATCAATAGAAATATTCCTAGCTTCTTTTTAAATTGCATTGTATCATTAACCTCCCTTATATATCTCTGTTAAACCTTGCTACTCCAATTGCAAAGAATACTAAGGTAAAACCAATTAACACTAATAAATCAATTGCTATACCACCAATACCAACACCTTTTAACATAACAGCTCTGAATGCATCATTTGCATAAGTTAAAGGTAAAATATATGCTATTTTCTGTAATACCCAAGGCATTGTTTCTATAGGGAAAAATACTCCAGATATAAACATCATAGGCATTGCAATCGGCATAATTATCTGTAGATAATCTTCTTGTGTTTTTGAAGCTGCAGAAAACATCATTCCAAATCCAACAAAACACAAAGTACATAACACTAACAAAAGTAATAATAATAAAACGTTACCTTTCATCATTACACTAAATAGTATAACTGCAGTTATTATAAGTAGAACAGATCTCATGAATTCTACTGTCAGTTGAGATATGATTTTTCCACCTACTACTGTTGCAATACTTGTTGGTGTCATGAATAAACGAGCTAATTCTCCTCTTTCACGTTCACCAGCAATAGAATTACCCATACTAAACATAGCAGACATGTACATACTCATAGCTAACACACCCGGTAATAAGAAATCAATATAATCTATATCTCCATAAATCTTATTAACTTGAAGTGAAATTGCTTGTCCTACAGAACTAAGCATGTTAGACCCACTAGTTGAATTGGCAGTAGTATTTACATTTGATTTTACATTTTCTACCCCAGCTTGTTCTGAGAGTGATGAGATGATTTTTTGTGTTGTTGGAACAAGACTATTTGTGACAACTTGATCCGATGAATCAATGTATAATATTACATTTTTCGAGTTATCACTACTATCATAGTTTTTAGGCAGTATTATCGCCGCCTTTACCTTTCCATTATCTACATCATCCTTTGCATCATCAACATCTGTCTTTATGTCTTTTACATCATATGCTTTATCTGATTTAATATCAGCGATCGTTTGATCACTTAAATCTCCTGTAGACTGTTTTGCAATAACTACTGGTGTATGGTTAATTTCTCCACCCATACCCCAACCACAAAGAGCAATCATAATTATAGGGAATAAAATCATAGAAATTAATCTAGGTTTATGTCTCCATAATGTTAGAAGATCTTTTTTGATCATCCACCATATTTTTTTAGTTTCCATTAACTTTTAATCTCCTTTCTTTTTTTAGCTGTGATTGTCATAAATACATCATCTAAAGTAGGATCATTAGTTTTAATTGAGGCTATATTTCCACCATTGTTTAATATGGATGTTATAACATGATTTATTGATGTTTCTGAACGTTTTAAATTTATGTTTATACGTCCACCCTGTACATTTTCTGCTGATTTTACAACATCTAACTTTTCAATAGCTTCCATCATTTCTTCAGTAATATTTGTTACCATTACAGTTATTTCTTCATTTTCATCAGTTATTGATGCTTCTAACTCCTCAATTTCTTCTTTATTTTGATCAAGTCCTTCTTCTTGTAATTTCTCAATCATTTCTTTAATTTCTTTATTAGTTTCTTCTTTGTCTTTTATTAGTTGATCTTTAAGACCTTGTGGTGTATCACTTGCTACTACTTTTCCAGAATCAATAATATTTATATGGTCACATATTTTATCTACTTCATACATGTCATGTGAACATAAAATAATAGTATGGCCTTCATCATTTAAGTCTTCCATAAGTTTCCATAGTACTCTTTTTGTTGTTGGATCTAACCCTACAGTAGGTTCATCTAAAAAAAGTAAATCTGGCTTATGTACCAAACTTGCGACCACTGATGTCTTTTGTTTCATTCCACCAGATAATTGATTTATATATTTATTTTCTGCATATTTAATATCAACCAATTCTAATAAATCATCAATCCTTTCTTCTTTAACACTTGGATCAATATTATAAAAATCTGCACATAATTCAACATTCTCTCTAACTGTTAAATCAGTATATAAACTTACAAGCTGTGGTACCATACCAATCCTATTTCTTACTTCATTTGGATCTTCTGATATATCAAATCCAGCAACTTTTGCAGTCCCAGCTGTTTGTGGTATTAAACAAGTTAACATCTTAATACTAGTAGTTTTACCAGCACCATTAGGCCCTAATATTCCCGTAATTGTTTTATCTTCAACGAATAAATTCAAATCATCTACTGCTTTAAACCCATTATCATAGATTTTTTCTAAATTATGAGTCTCAATAGCATATTTCATTTTATTCATCACC
>CAYNSJ010000145.1:0-3475 GCA_964399835.1 uncultured Methanobacteriaceae archaeon
ACATATATTATAATCTATAGTCTATTTATAATAAAAGTTTAGTTATTTACTATAAGATAATTATATACATGTTAAATAACCTTTTTTCTCCTTTATTTCATTCAAAAAAAATCATGTAAGATATTTATATTTATGTTGTTTTTTATAAATATAGTATCGTTTAGCTTAAAATATTTAATATCCACTTAAAATTCTTTATTAATTATATTAGACAAGAAAATAGATAAGAAATTTTAATATTTTTTTCATTTAAAAAATAAATAAGAATATCCCATCAAATATTATATTGAGTGATTCTAACAAATAAGTTTAAATAATAATATTAAATAATAAATTAATTTTTAAATCAAAATAAAATAAAGCGTTATTTAATTAAAAAAAACAAAAATATCAGATGAAAACTAACTTTAATCATATAATAGATTCATTTACTAAATTTTATAAGATAAAAAACATATTTTAAAACAGTTTATATATTAAAAATAACAAAATAAAGATTATACTCTTAAATCAAATAGATTTTAAATTAATTAGATTATAATGATTATTTATTTAATCAAATTAATATAAATATAAAAAAAAATAAAAATACAAAATTAATATATAATAATGAAGATGAAAAAATTGCGTGAACAAAGAATAATAATAGGCATTATTTTATTAGTTTTATTATGTGTAGCTGCAATAGCTATTGTAACAATGACTAATACAAATGATAATACATCCAATGTATCTTCAAATAACACTACTTTAAATAGTACAAATAACAATTCAACCATAAATAATAGTAATCAATCAACAACTAACAGTAGTGTATCTACAAATAAAAAATCTTCATCAACTACAACTACTTCAAAATCAAGCAGTAGTAAATCAAGTAGTGATAATAATGGAGTTCATTATGATCCTGAAACTGGAGGATATTATGATCAAAATGATAAAACAGTAGATGAAGGTCAATTTCCTAAAGGTACTTCAAAATCAGAGGTTAAAAAAGCATTAAAAGAGATAGGTGATTCATAAAATATTTATAAACTTAAAATTAAAAGAAAATACTTTTAACTTTTATTATTAACTTTTCTCTTTATTTTTTAAAATAAAATATTTTGTATATCATTATGAATCTTATTCAATTAAGATATTTAACTTAAAAAGGATGAAATTTTTTTTATTCTTCGTCAAATTCTATTCTAAATCCTGCTCCCTCACAATTCATAATAGATAATGTACCACCTATTTGTACTGTAAGATTTTGAACTACAATTAAACCTAAAGATGAAAGATTCCCAATATTGAAATTATCAGGTAATCCAATACCATCATCTCTAACAATTAATGTATAATGTTTATTTTCTTTTTTAAATTTGATACAAATATTTCCTTCAATATCATCCGGAAATGCATATTTAATAGTATTAATTACTAATTCATTGATTATAAGGCCTAAAGGAATAGCAAATTCCATATCAAGATCTACAGAATCTATATTAGAATGGAATTTAATATTAGACCAGTATGTATCTAATAATGAATTAACTAATGATTCAATGTAATCTTTCATATTAACATCAGATAATGAGGTAGAACCATATATCTTCTCATGTATCAATGCCATAGCATATATACGATTTTCAGTATCATTTAATATACTTTCAGGATCTGAATCAAAATTCTTATTTAAGTTAATTAAACTTAAAACTATTTGTAAATTGTTTTTAACTCTATGATGAACTTCACTTAGTAATATTTCTTTATCTTTTAATGCAGTTTCTAACTGAGTTTGATACTCATTTTCACGACTAATATCCTGATTAAAACTTACATTATGAATTAAATTACCTTCATCATCAAATTCTCTATGAATAATTGTTTTAATATATTTTATATTTCCTTTACCTGTTTTTACTCTTTGAGTAAAATATGCTTCAGGATGTTTTGGAGAAAGTGAACTAATACAATCAAGTCGAAGTTTCAAATCATCCTCAATAACAAATTTTTCTAGAAGATTTTTAGTATCTTTGCTATAATCTTCTGGATTAATTTCAAGTATGTTATATATTTCAGGAGTCCATGTGAAAATATTAAGATCTTCAGAATAACCTATAGCAGTTTTACTTGTTGTTTGAATTCTATTTAAATTATCTTCAAGTCTTAATGTTTTTTCTAATGCTTCTTTTAATTTATTTTCTCTTTCAATTTGTTCAGTTACATCTTGATAAAAATCAATATGTCCTATTTCATTACCTTTATCATCATAACTACATACAATATAACATTTTATATAAGCAAGATTACCTTCACCATTTATAATACGAAATAGAGTAATAGTCTCAGGATTTGTTGGTGAACATTTATTATAAGCATCATACCAATAATGTAAATCTTCATCTATTATTAAATTAAGGAAATTACCATGATAATTTTTATAATTCTCTGGATCAAGTTTTAAAGTTTCAAATGAAGGTTTTGACCAATCTAATGTTCCTTCATCATTAGTATAACTCATACCTGTTTTACTAATTCTTTCTATTTTTTCTAAATTATTTTTTAATACTAAAGATTCTTTTAATGCTTTTTGTAATCTTTTAAAGTATAACTGTTCATCTGTAATATCTTGATAAAAAGATACTATGTCTTTACGGTTATTTTCCATGTATATATCTTTTATATGACAATGTATATATTTTAAATTCCCTTTAGCTGTATTTATTCTAATTATAAACTCAACATAGTCATTTTCAGGTGTACGTTTTGCATAATTTTCTTCTAATATATGTTTATCTTCATCAATAACCATGTCCCAAAAAATATCTCTTGTAGAATCTTCTTCCTTAGGCTCTCTTTCTATAATTTTGTATAATTGATCAGATATTATAGATTCACCATTTATTTTATAAGCTGAACAAGTATTACTTACTGATTGAATAAAATCCATATTTTTTTGTAAAGCTAAAGCTTCTTTTGTTTTTTCCTGTACTTTTATTTTATTTAATTCTTGTTCAGTAATATCATTATAGAAAACTAATAATGCTGGTTTATTATCATAAAGAATATAATTTGCATTTAAATTAAAATAATGCAAAAGTTTACCTTCTTTTTCAATTTTAACTGGAAGTGAATAAGAAAGCATATTTCCATTCATCATTTCAGCAATATTATCATATAATAAATTAAGTGAGTTATTAACTGATCCAGAATAACCAACTTTTTTACCTATAACATCATCAAAACTATTAAGATCAAATAATTCTAGATATTTTTTATTACATTTAACAAAACGAAAATCTTGAACAATAGCTATTCCCGTAATTTCATTGTCAAAAAGAGTTTCTTCTTTTTTAGATAATTCAAGATAATCTGTTTCATCTTCAACTAATAAATAAATAAAATCATCAATTTTGATTATTTTAACTTTATCTCTTTTATAAAGATAATTTTCATTATAATATTCAAAAAATAAAATTTGAGATTGATT
>CAYNSJ010000146.1:0-3373 GCA_964399835.1 uncultured Methanobacteriaceae archaeon
TTGATCAGCAAATTCAATGTACCGCGAATAGACTCCGATGACCTTCAAGTGTCGCGGAATTTTTCTATGATTTTTCACAACATTGTTCCATGCCTCAGAATTGGGTTCAGTCGCGCCATAAAAAATTAATTGATGTTTGAGGTCGGCATTATACGCGCTGAGCTCGTCCAATGTCGCGTTCGTGCAATTGGCCCAGGTATAGAACCCCCACTCATCCGGCTTGGTTACATCAACATTATAAAATAATATGGCCTCTTCTTCCTCGCTGAGCTCATGATAAAGTATTTTGTGAAGTTTGATTTCGATCATGTCGGCTGGATTTACGAATTCGCCGGGCTTATAAGCAGGTAAAAGTGAAGTGGTCATTGAACCACCTCTGCCGGCTGTGGGATCTTGGCATAGGTCATAACCGCCGCCTCTACTGGTCCGCGCATGTTATCAGGAAGTTTGTAGCCTTTTAGGTAATCGGCGACAACTTCCTTGTAGTTCTGAGAGTTAATACTGGTTTTTTTGATAGGTTCCCATCCATGACAGTATTTAGTGACAGATTCCACCAACGGTTTACTTGGTTGTTTACCCTGTTTACCCTGTTTACCCTGGTTTACCTCTGGTTTACCTTCCTCTTTCGCTGTCGGTTGGCGCGAGTTTACCTGTTTACCCTGATTTTCATATTTTGAAGTGGAAAAAGAATCTTCATCATTATGTGACAGGTTACTATCTTTACTACTCTGTTCTTTTAATAATAGTGTAAACAAGGTAAACTTAGTTTTACCGTTATTGTTTTCAAAAGGTAAACTTGGGGTAAACTCGGGGTAAACGGGGTAAACCTGGCTATCATAACTGATTATACTCTCAAAACCATCGAAAGCGTTGAATTTGCCATCATACCCATACATCTTTTGCCTAACGTAACTGTCACCAATTTTTACACTTGCGTCCTCTTCCCACAATTCTTTAATTTTGAAAAATGCCCCTGAATCGTGGTTCTTACCCTTACCATGTAAAATCTGTGAAAGTCTTGATTTACTCACACCTAACTTACTGCATAACGCCTTAGCAGTTAGTGACCCGGCCTCGCTTAATACCTCACATAGTTTACGCTCTGATGCCGTTAATTTTGTTGTTTGTGCTTCCTGTCGGCTATTGTATAGCAACTTAGCATCTAAGAAGTCTTGATAAGATGCCAGTAAGCATCCGTCCCCGTCTATGTCTCTCTGTCTGTGCCTGAGAACTGCCAGCGATTTAATAAGATCAAGGAATATGGGCTGGTTGCGCCTGTTCTTTTCATCATTCCAGATAATAGCATCTGCAAAAGGAATTTTAACAATGTAAGTGGTTTGTTTAATATCTCTTATTATTTCCCTGCATGTGAGAACAGCATCATTTAAGGGTAAACCCACTTCACCCGTTTTTGCTTTCTCCCTCTGCATTGTTGCTACTCTTTTATCCTGCTCTTCACTCTCATCCACTTCACCGCCAAAGGTCCTATTAAGAGTCTGTAGGCTTTGGTCATCATCAATTGAAGTTAACCACCATGCCAGCCTTGCAGGAATCCTTAAAGTGCGTCTCTGCCTGTTTGTGTCTACTGTTGTGTGTGCTACCCCTATCTGATAAAAGGTTGTGGCTCTGTTGATTACCTTCTCCATCTCTTCACTTAAAACCACATCATCACAAAACAGGATAGTACCCGGCCTTAGTTCATCTTCCATATAATAAACGGCCTTGTCTGATAGTGAAGATGTTATAATCCATTCGGGTGGTATCAAATGGGCCATACCCTTCGCACAATCTGACTTACCCTTACCTGATGCACCGGATAGTTTGGGCTGGATTCCTTCGGTATTAAGTACCTGTTGACAGGTTGCAGATAATAAAAGAGATTGTGCTATTCCAATATCACCAATGTGTAGAGTCTGATGCACCCCAATGATATACTTTAATGGGTTTCCCTGTTCTGCTATTTCCCGGGCCTTGACCTTGATCTCTTCGGTTGCTTCTTCGATCTCAGGTTCTTGGCTCTGTCCTGATCCAGACACTTTCATAACTTCAATAATTTTTTTATGTCTTTCACAGTTCTTACGGTCACAAATATTGTAATCTTTGAATTTTTCACGAACAGTTACACATGAAAAATGAAAATCCGTATCATACAGCTCGAGCGCATTGTTGACACGTAGCTCTTTATCCGATTCGGAAAGGCCTTGCATGGTGTTAACAAGGTTCCAGAGCATAAGCTTCGCTTCTTCCTTTGGGGTCCCATTGTCTTTGCATGCAAGCGCCTCGGCTTCTACTGCGTAGTATCTGTTGTGCTCCAGTCTCATACGTGCAAAGTTCTTGATACAAGGCAAATTAAGGACGTTTAAACCTTCAAAATTCACATGTTCGGGATTATAGTCATTATTCGTTTCGGCGTGCTCTACAGCATCTTTGAGAGCGTTCACAGCGATCTTATAGAAGGGAGTTTCATAAAATTTCCATTGTTTCAGTTCTTTTGGTGGAACCAAAGGCGGATTATCCACCGGCCGGCTGTCTGGAATTTCTTCGATTGGTGTTTTGAATCTTCCGTCAGGCCGGACCGTTCCACATTCCCTAACCATTGAGCCCCTATTCTCTCTGTTGAAAGTGATCTTCCCCCAATCAAGACCCATGCGTACAGGATCCGAGCCGGAGAGCCTAAGAAGTTCATTAACCATTGCCACCCGGACTATTTTATAAGGATCAATATCATACTTTTTCGAGTATTCCCTGATCTGCTCCCTGTCCTTATCACTAATCTGTAAAAAAATGTTCAAGTGGCAGCTCTTGTTTCCTCCATAATACAACTCATAGGGAATATCATATTTTTTCAGGACATCGATTAGTTTGTCCATTTCTTCTTTCATGGCCTTCCAGTCTTTTGTATCGGGATCAATCACGATCTCAGACCAAAGGATAGACCTTGTGTAAATGGGGTGTCCATACGTTGTCAACGTGTTGTTGTGGCAAACAGGATCAATCCATTGATATAATGCAGGATCACCGCCCTCGGGACATTTGCCTTCTATGGCCTTCACAAGGACCGGCTTATCGGGCTGTGCTTTTTGGAGTTGCCTGATATGAGTTAGCTGCAGTTTCAGAACTTCCAGGGGCGTTTTACCATCAATAAGATCCGTGGCCATTATTGACCACCACCACAAATGTCCTTTGCGAGGTCGATAACGGCCTTAAGAGTTGGATTAGTCCTGGAAATTATGTCATATATTTCCGGTCCAACTTCCGCATACATTTTGAAAAGTGGATTCTCGGCGAGTTCTCTTAATTCATTGTCGGCTGAACCAAAAATAGTAAATACTGGGTGTGCTATATTATTAGTTAACACATCATTTGGGGCTGC
>CAYNSJ010000147.1:0-3273 GCA_964399835.1 uncultured Methanobacteriaceae archaeon
AAAAGGGATATGATCCTTAAATTGTTATATTTCATAGTATTTATTAAAAAAATCCCTCATTTTTTATTATATTTATTATAATAAATAAATATTGTTAGAATAAAGAGTTTAAAACCCTTTTTTATATGAATTTTTTCGTTTAAAACTAAGTTATATATTAATTTAAGATATGATATCTTTTTATTTAATTTATCATTCAAGTAATCTTTTTAAATAAGATTAATATCCAATATAATAAGACTAATATAATTTTATTATTAAATATTTTAATAAAATAAAAGAAATAAAGATTTATATTGCTTAAACTAAATTATTCAAAGATAGTTTATAAAAAAAATAAGTTAAATAGAATCAATTACTACTTAAAGTATTATTATAACTTTTTTAATAATCTAAATAATAAATACTATTTTTTAAAAAAACAAATTATATCATTAAAACTAATATTAAGAAAATATAAATTTTTTAATTTATATATTAAATATACATGAAATCCTTAAACTTAAAACCATTGATACTTGAGGATTATGAAGAATATATTTCAATTGACGCATTAAAAGCTATTACTGATGGTATATTTGCTGTAGCTATGACAATGTTAGCATTAACAATTCATTTACCCGAAACCGGTGAATTAACATCTATTGCTTCATTACATACATATCTTGGTAGTTTTACATTTGAAGTTTTATTGTACTTTATGAGCTTTTTAATATTAGGTTCTATATGGATATCTGAAAGAAGATTATTACATCACATTGAAGAAACTGATAAAAATTTTATGTGGTTAACACTTCTTTTTTTAATGTTTATTGTACTTGTACCTGTTACTTATCCATTAATAAATAGTTATGGTACAAAATTTCCAATATTTACTTATATGTTTCATTGTAACATGCTTATATTAGGTACATTTGTTGTAACTCAATGGGCATATGCAAATAAACGTGATTGGCAACATAAAAATCATGGAAAAAAGGAAGGCTTACGAGTTTGGTTCAAAGCTAATAGAGAAAGAGATGTTTTTAGTAAGAAGATTAGAAGTCTTATTTTTTTCCCAGTAGTTGCATTATTAGCATTGATAATATCATTTTGGTATCCAACGATGAGTAATTTATGTTATTTATTATTAATCATGAAAACACCTATATTAAACTATATAAATAAAATTGAAATAATAAAAAACAATACACAAACAATTCAACAGATAGAAAATATTATTAAGACATTTATTAATTATAAAACAGAAAATGACAGTATTACTAGTGACAATATTACTAAAAATATAGCTGACAATGATAATATAATTAAAAACAAAGATATTAATCCAATAGTTCCTAAAAATGAAATAATTAAAACTATTTCGGATAATCCTAAACAAATGAATCATGTAAAAAATATTACTAATTTATTAAAATTTGTCAATGATAATCCTGAATTTATTAATTATATAAAAGATAGTCATATAATTAGTAATCTATTCAAAAATAATCCTGAATTATTATATAAAATAAAAAATAAGATGACTGTAGACAAAATTATTGATTTATATCCTGAAATAAATGATAAAATTAAAGAAGATAATATTAATTATTGTGAATTTAAACCAAATGTTCTTAATAACACAAATATTAATCAAGAATATATTGAATATATTCATAAATTAAAAATTCTTTATTGTTTTTTTAAGAAAAATCAATAATTATATTTTTTTAATTATTTAATTCATTGAAAACAAGTATTATACTCTAAAAAAGGAGGTGAGAGTGGGTATAAAATTATAGTAATTTTTTTTATTAATTATTTTATCATCTATGTAATTTATCAATTATAATTATGGATATTTTCTTTTCATAGTTACAATTCTTTGATTTTTACAGTTAATAGAATAAGTCCATTCTACTCTATCATCCTCATTGAGTCCTAATCCTTCAACAATATTAGCTGGTATTTCAACTATTAATGTATCGTCTTCAGGATTTTTTTTCTCAACAACTTTCATTGATTTAAGTTCTACCATGATAAATCACCTATAATTTATATAACTTTTTATCTATAAATTTTGAAGTTCTTCTTCAATTTCATTTATTGTTTGTTTTTTCTTATTAATATTATTTTCTAATTCTTTAATTTCTTGTTCTAAAATAAATTTTTGAATTTCAAGTTTTCCATCTTCAGTTTTTGACCATTCTTTTGCATTTGTAATAAATTCATCTTTGGTCATTCCTAACTCTTTTAATGAGTCTTCTTGTTCATCTGCAAAACTTGTGAAAATATCTTCTAATCTGTCAGACATATACCATCTCTCGTTTTTCATGTTTTATTTATAATGTATTTTCGTATCTATATGTATTTTTTTCTATTATTTAATTTTCTATTATTTTTATTTTAAAAGTGAAATAACTTCAATTATATATACTTATTATTAAATTAAAATTATAAACTTTTTTTTAAAAAAGAAATAAAAAAATAATATTAAAAAAAGAGATTTTATTAATTACGCTTTTGAATTAGAATAAGTGTCATAAGCTGCAAAAGCACCTAATAATACTACTGTAAAACATAACAACATTCTAGTAAGATTAGTAGTAAAATACCATAGAATCCAAATTGCAAGCCATACAACTAATAATAAATATCCAAATTTTCTATTGTTTTGAAGTACTTGACCTAATCCAGGTACAAAAAATGAAAGTATTGCTGAGACTTTGGGACTTACCATTAATAAACCTCCTCTTTATATAGATAATATATTTCTATAATATACTATAAGAATTTATAATAACATTTTATTTAATTGAGAATTTTAATTTAATTATTGTTTATTCAACATCAAATTCTATTTTGTATTCTGTTCCTTCAGTGTCTATAATATTTATAGTTCCACCAATTTGTAATGTAAGACTTTGAACTACAACTAAACCTAATGTTGAAAGGTTATCTATATTAAAATCAACAGGTAATCCAACACCATCATCTTTAACAGTTAATATGCAATGTTTATCTTCTTTTTCAAATTTAATATATAAATTTCCTTCAGTATCATCAGGGAATGCATGTTTAATTGTATTAGTTACAAGTTCATTTACTATTAATCCTAATGGAATAGAATAATCCATATCCAAATTAATTGGTTCTATATCACCATGGAAGTTAATATTAGACCAATATGTATCAAACAAAGAATTAATTAAAGCATATACATAATCTTTTATATTAACTTCAGACAATGAAGTAGAATCATAAATTTTTTCATGTATCAATGCCATAGCA
>CAYNSJ010000148.1:0-2396 GCA_964399835.1 uncultured Methanobacteriaceae archaeon
CACGTTCGGTTCTGAGAAGAGAAAGGAGAAGTAATTCTCCCGACTTATTCGACTAAAAAACTTATTTTGAATATACTATCTTTAAAAAATTATAAATGAATAATATTACATTAAACTATTCTTTTTTTATACTCTTAACATTTAATCTATACTTGATATCCCGTCCAATAGATATAAATGGAAATAATAAAAATAAATATATAGCATTTGTTGAATAATAATAATTCAATAAATTAATTATTACCGTTGTAAAAAGAAATAACAATAATGTATATAATGCAAATACTTCCCTTTTTTGAACTTCTTCTATTAAATTACCTTCTTTCATTGCAAATAAGAACATACCTAAAAGTAATAGTACTGTTAAAAATACATTAACTCCAAATATCACATCAGCCTCTAAAAATGTAGGATATTTTCCTATGACAGATATTGTAAAAGGCAATAATGCAACTAATGATAAAAATATTATATTTAACCATAACATTGGAACAGACACTTTCTTTAGACGTAGAAAATGATGATGAAATATCCAAAAAGAACTAATTACAATAAAACCAACAAAATATACACTTAATTGTGGTAATAATGATATTATAAAACTATGTAATGCATTGTTAGATTGAAAAACCGTTTCAGGTAATTCTAATTTCAATACTAAAACAGTTAATGCAAATGCAAAAATAGCATCAGTTAGAGATATTGTTCTATTTTGATCCATTCCACTAATTTCTGAAAAATCAAACAACATTTATATTCCCTCTTTATTTAGCTTTGAAATATAATATGTAGTTTTTAATATTTAAGTATATTATAATAAGTTATATTTCACTTAGAAACATTGAAATTACTTAATTTAGAAAATAAATTTATGATGAATTTTTAAACTAAAATTAAATTTTAACATTATTCTTTATTAAAGTAATAACTGTATATTAATGATTAATAAATATTATCAGTTTTTGAATAAAAAAAAAGTTATAATTTTAAAAAATAAAAAAAAGAGAAAAATTATTTAGTTAGTTTATATTTTTTAGAGAAAAAAATGATGATTAAATATATTTGAATAAAAATCAAATATACTAGTCATCATTATATATAAGATATTTTATCTTATTTATACTTTAGCCATTGCTATTTTTGAATGTTTTTGTGTAACAATAATTTTCATTGAATGATTTGATGGATTAGTTGTACTATTACCATTTGATAAAATGGTTAATGTGAATGTTCCATTTTTTGTTGGTGTATAATATAAGTTTGCTATTCCATGTATTCCTGTTTTCACTTGACCAATAGTAACATTTCCTAATTTAAAAGTTACTAATGAGTTTTTAACAGCTTTGTATTGTTCATTTCTAATAGTTACTTTGATTAATGTTTTATTTCCAACATTCATTTTTTTATTTGTGTTAATAGTAACTGTTGAGTTATGTTTTATTACTTGTGGTTGTTTTTTTGTTATGTTAACTTGTACAGAACTGTTGGATGATGAAGTTGTTTTATTACCTGATGCAATTGCAGTTAATGTGAATGTTCCATTTTTTGTTGGTGTGTAATACATGTATGCTATTCCATGTGTTCCTGTTTTCACTTGACCAATAGTTTTATTTCCTAATTTGAATGTTACTAATGAATTTTTAACAGCTTGACCTTGTTCATTTATAACATTAGCTGTAATTAAGGTTTTATTACCTACAGTCATTTTGTTGTTTGTTTTAATGGTAACTTTTGAATTATGTTTTGTATTGTTAGATACTACTTTTAATGAACTTGTTTTATTAGCAACTGAAACGGTACTGTTTCCACTAGATACTACATATAAATTATAAGTTCCTGCTTTTTTAGGAGTATAATTTATATTTGCTACTCCATATTTTCCAGTAACTGTTTGACCAATTAATTTATGGTTAATATAGAATTTAACTGTTGATCCTTTAACTGCTTTACCTTTATTGTTTTGTATGATTGCAGTTATATTAGAAGTTTTATTAACATCCATTTTGGTGGTTTTGACAATTATTTTACTTGGTACTTTTTTTGTTGCATTTGTGTTATTTACAGTTCCATTTTTATTTACATTAGGTGATATTAATGGAGTATCATCAGTTGAATTATCTGAATTATCTCCAGGAGTAGTGTCATTTGTATCTACATATGACTCATTAGTGTATGTGTTATTTGTGTCATCTATTACTGTTGTTGCATTATCTATTTCTTCTGTGTTGGTTGTGTTGTCCTGATATTCTGCACCTAAATTATCTTCATTGTATGTTGTTGTGTTATCATTGTAGTATTCTCCAGGGGTAGTGTCATTTGTGTCTATGTTTGAATCATCAGAGGTTGTGTTGTCCTGATATTCTGCACCTAAATTATCTTCATTGTATGTTGTTGTG
>CAYNSJ010000148.1:2496-3118 GCA_964399835.1 uncultured Methanobacteriaceae archaeon
CATTGTAGTATTCTCCAGGGGTAGTGTCATTTGTGTCTATGTTTGAATCATCAGAATATGTGTCATTTATATTATTATCTGTATTTGAATTTTGATCTATATTATCATTATTTACAGTTTGAGTATTATCAGTACTTATGTGTGTGTTTGAAATTGTGGCTTGATTATCTGCTGTTACTGAATTTGAACTATTGTCAGATACTGCTGTTGCTGAAACTGCTGTAATTCCAATTATTAATACTAATAATGTTGTAAACAAGATAATAGACCTATTATTAAGTCTTTTCATTTGATTACCTTCTTTTATATTATTTAATAAACTGAATATTTTGAAAATATTTTTTTATCTTCGAATATTTAAAAAAAAATGATTATAAGAAATATTATTGTTTATTTTCAAAAATATTCAAAGACATATTAAATATGTCCATTAATATATTGTTATCTGTTCTTTATAAAGTTTAAGCTTATAAAATTTAGTTTTTCTTCTTTTTAACTTTTTATATTCATAGTATATTATTAAAAAAAGGATAATATTTAATATTTTGATAAAATAATTTTTATTGGGGCATTGTTTAGAATCTTGCTGATAAAGTGTTTGTGAGTTTTTTGATTATTTGTT
>CAYNSJ010000149.1:0-2999 GCA_964399835.1 uncultured Methanobacteriaceae archaeon
CATATATTATAATCTATAGTCTATTTATAATAAAAGTTTAGTTATTTACTATAATATACGTCTTGTTTTTTTTTTATTTATTTTAATATTCTGATAAAAACTTATTTTTATAATATTTTTACAATTTAATTAAGTATTTATACATAAATTAATTTTTTTAGGAAGTACTGTAATATGTTTAAAGCTATTTTTTTTAATTAGTATATCTCAAATGTGTTTAATAAGTTATAATGAGTTATATTATGAAAAAGTAGGTGGATGATGTAATATCTTATTATCCTGATAAGTAAGATTTTGAAGCTAATTTTCTTATTTGTTTAAACTAAAAAGTGTACTTGCTTTTTTAAGCAAGTACTTCTTCTTTTGGAGGATTATTTATTGTTAATGTGGTGTTGGTTATTGTACCATAATATTGGTTGTTGTTTCCTAGTTTTATGGTTAGTATATACTTTGTGTTTTTTAGTGTGTTTGGTATTGTTATATTATTGTTTATTATTCCATTTATTGCATTGTAGTTTCCTAGGTTTTTTCCGTTTATCCTTATGTTGATTTTTTCTATTCCTTTGATATAATTACCATGAAGGAATTTTATTGTTCCTGTTAGTATGGTGGTATTTGAGTATCTTGTTGTGGTTGTTGGATTTAAGGATATTTCTGTGTGTGGTTTTTCTATTGTCATTTCTATTGTTTGTTCATCGATAGAAACTTTTAAATTTCCAGGATTTCCTCTATATGTTGTTATAGTTTTATCTTTAATTTTAGTTATTGTTGGATTAAATCGACCGGTATTACTCATAAATTTAATGTTTTGTTCGGGTATTTCATTAAATGGTATTTCATTATTTAATTCTAGAGTTACTTTTATTTTAATTTCATTATTTTCATATGTTGTAATATTGTTAACTTTCATAATAACGTATCTACTTGGACTATTTACATTTGTTAATAATTTATTCCAATTAGGATTGTTTGTACCCCACCAATTATTATTTATAAATTTAACAGTACCCTTGTTATATATTGCATTAGATGTTTTAAATGCTGATGATCTTACTATAAGTGTGCCTGTATTATATATAGTTGGATTATCATTATTATTATTTATAAGATTTGAGTTTAAAACTTCAAGGTTACCTTTGTTGTTGATAGCTTTTCTGTTGATTCCAGATATCAATGTAATATTACTAATTTGTACATTGAAATTGGATTCAATATTTAATATATCATTATTTTTTCCATTTAGTATTGTATTATCATTTGATCCTTTAAATAGTACTGTTATATTTTTAATATTAATATTATATAATGATAGTGCTGTTTTGTCTAATGTGTATTTTCCTGGTGCTATGTTTATTGTGTATATTTTATTGTTTTGACCAAATTTATTTATTAAGTTTATTACGTTATAAATATTGTTCGTTTTAGTTTTTCCAGATGGAATTATATTATATGTAGTTGGTATTTCTGTTTTTATAGTATTTATTGTACCTATAAGTATTTTATTGGGTACTTCGGGTAATAATTTTGTTGATATATATTTTCCAAAACAGTTTATTGGATCATTTAATCTTAAATCCTTTTTATTTACAAGTTTTCCAGTATCATCAGTAACATATATATTTAATATTTGATTTTGATTACTTACTATGTTATGATATGTTATGATATCTCTTCTATTAATTCCATATTTATCAGTTCCTGCAATATTTATACTGGCATTAATTGGATCTTTACTAAAATGGGTATAAATACCTCTATGATAAAATGATGCATCGTTAGGAACACATACATATTCACCATTTGACAGTTTAGATACAAAGTATGTACCACCTTTATTGTAAATTGCAATACCAATTCTTCCATCAGGTGCTTTAATAACAGCATGACCAATAGTTAATTGTTTTAATAAATCATATATTTTACTCATACTAGCATTTGTAATACTATTTTTAGAAAACATTTCACCAGCTACAGCTACAATATTACTTTGTACTGTTGGTCTATCTGCTCCACCAAAACCCATTACCCATCCATTGGATGTAGTTATTACATGAACAAAATAAGTACCATTTGTTTTATATTGTTTTGTAATGTTAACTCCATACATTGTGGTTTTTATAATATTGATTGTTGCTTGGTATGTAGAATCTCTTCTGAATGATATTACAGATTCTTTATTAGAAACTTGTACTACTACTGAACAGCAACTTGAATGTTTATTTACAGTTATTGAGTTTTCAGTTTGGTTTTTTGAAGATGTTGTATTGAAATAATTTTTATTTTCAATGTTAAATTGTGATGTATTAATTGTTTTAGATTTTACATAGGATATATTCTTATTGGATGTAATATTAGTTGTTTTTTTCTTTGTCGAAGTATTATAAACTAATTTTTGATTATTATCTTTTTGATTTGTATTTATATATTGTGTGTTATTATAATTTTGATCTACAACTGGTTCATTTTGTATAATTGTATTATTAGTACTTGAATCATTTGAAGTAGCATTAATTGTACTTAATCCTATTAACAAAATAACTAAAATTATAGATGTAATTACAATTTTATGACTTAATTTCATAAATTACATATTTCTCCATATTTACGTTGTAAGTGTGTTGATGTAGTATAAAGAGTTTTTTTTTATTATTTCTAAATTATTTTATCTTTGTTAGGTTTATAATTTAATATATAGTTTTCTTTTCTATTTATATAAAATAATAATAATTTAATAATTATTATTACAATTATTAATTTTTAAAAACTACAGACAAAAAGCGTCAGAAGTTTTACACCTCCGACGCTTATCGCTTACATCAAATTTTTACAGGTCGCAACCTCTTTAACAACTACAATTCGGGGTCCTCAATTATGAAACTACTTCGTTTTTATAATTTCATAGGATTGCACAAACGCACTCAGCTCTTTTGACAGCGAACACATCATTGGACTTCTCATTTTGAAACCAGCATAGGAACCATCTTTGAAAGGTGCAAAAA
>CAYNSJ010000150.1:0-2775 GCA_964399835.1 uncultured Methanobacteriaceae archaeon
TAACAAAAGAAGTAACACAACTAGATACAGTATATGTAAACGCAAGTGCAACAACCATAGGAACAGGTGAAAACTGGAACAGTCCCGTAATAACAATACAACAAGCACTAGACAGAGTATCTGATGGAGGAAAAATAATACTAGCAGAAGGCATATACAACACAGTTGGTGACTATACACTAACAATAAAACAAAACGTTAACATCACAGGACAAACACAAGACAAAGTCATAATCGACGGACAAAAAACAAACCAAATAATGAAAATAAACAAGGATTTTACTGTAAATATAACTAATATAACATTCACCAATGGAAAAGCACAATATGGTGGAGCAATAAATAATCAAGGTACTTTAACAGTTACAAATACCAGTTTCATAAACAACACAGCAACAGCAACAGGAACAATGAGTTATGTTTATGCTTTTGGTGGAGTAATATATAATGATCAGGGTACTTTAACAGTTACAAATGCTAGTTTCATAAACAACACAGCAACAGCAACAGGAACAATAAGTTATGTTTATGATTATGGTGGAGCAATATGTAATTCTAAAGGTATTAGTACTGTTATTGGTTCTAGTTTCATAAACAATACTGTAAGAGCAACAAACACGGGAGGAAATGGTTTTGCTTATGCTTTTGGTGGAGCAATATGTAATACTAATGGTATTTTTACTGTTATTGGTTCTAGTTTCATAAACAACACAGCAACAGGACAAGGTAGTACTGCTCATGGTGGAGCAATATATAATGAGTACAATACTTTAACAACTCAATATAATATATTCTTAAATAATACAGATTCTAGTAATTATGAAATATATAATTATGGTGGTACTGTTAATTCTCTTGATTATAATTGGTGGGGACAAAACACAACAAACTACCAAAACAGCCCAGACAATAATGGTCTAAAACTAACAAATTATGCTGGTGATAAATTAACTACATGGTTATATCTCAACATGACCTCATCAACAGACACATGGACAGTAGGTAATCCAGTAACCTTAACAACAAACCTAACAGGATACAGTACAGGAACTACAACAGGTACACTTACAACTGAAGAATCACAATTATTACCACAAAACATACCAGTAACATACACAACAACACCAGACACAATAACATTCACAACAGAAGATAAAACATTAACAAATGGAATAGCAACAGCAACATTTACACCGACTACAACACAAACAGTAACTGTAACATCAACAATATACACCAACAGCACCACACTAACAAAAGAAGTAACACAACTAGATACAGTATATGTAAACGCAAGTGCAACAACCATAGGAACAGGTGAAAACTGGAACAGTCCCGTAATAACAATACAACAAGCACTAGACAGAGTATCAGATGGAGGAAAAATAATACTAGCAGAAGGCACATACAACACAGTTGGTGACTATGCACTAACAATATCACAAAACGTTAACATCACAGGACAAACACAAGACAAAGTCATAATCGATGGATTAAATACAAATCAAATAATGAAAATAAACAGTGAATCTAATGTAAATATAACTAATATAACATTTACCAATGGTCAAATAAAAACTATATCTATGCATTCTGCATATGGTGGAGCAATATATAATCAAGGAACTTTGACTATTACAAATGCCAGTTTCATAAACAACACAGCAACAATAACAAGCGAAGAAGAAGATGGTTCTATTTATGCTCTTGGTGGAGCAATATATAATAATGATCATGCTACTTCTACTGTTAATAGTTCTAGTTTCATAAACAACAAAGTAACAAGCATAGGAGCAGGTAGTTTTGCTTATGCTTATGGTGGCGCAATATGTAACAACTATTATAGTACTTCTACTGTTAATGGTTCTAGTTTCATAAACAATACTTTAACAGCAACAGCAACAGGAAAAAGTATTTATAGTTATGCTTATGCTCATGCTTATGGTGGAGCAATATGTAATAATGATCATGCTACTTCTACTGTTAATGGTTCTTGTTTCATAAACAATACTTTAACAGCAACAAGCACAAAAACAGGTAGTTTTGCTCATGCTTATGGTGGAGCAATATATAATGAGTACACTACTTTAACAGCTCAATATAATATATTCTTAAATAATACAGATTCTAGCAATTATGAAATATATAATTATGGTGGTACTGTTAATTCACTTAACTATAATTGGTGGGGACAAAACACAACAAACTACCAAAACAGCCCATACATATTAGGACTAACAAATTACAATGGAGATCAACTAACAAAATGGATATATCTAAATATGACCACATCAACAAACACATGGAATATAGGAAACCCTGTAACATTAACAACAAACCTAACAGGATACTATGAAAATACAACCAGTACAACAGGTACACTAACAACAGAAGATATAGAAAAACTACCACAAAACATACCGGTAACATATACCACAAACCAAGGAACAATAACAGACAACACACTTTTAATAAATGGAATAGCAACAGCTAAATATACACCAGTAATTAGTGGAGAAAATACAATAACAGCAAACATAAACACCAACAACACATCAATAACAAAAACAGCAAACAAAATAGATACATCCATAACAATGAAAAACATAAATGGAACAACCAAAGAAAGTATAACAATCACAGCCATAATAACAAGCAACGGTAACACAATAAATACAGGTACAGTAACATTCACAGATACTAACGGACTAACAAAAACAGTAGATGTAAATAATGGAATAGCAACTATCAATACTACTTATAGTAAACCTGGAA
>CAYNSJ010000151.1:0-2685 GCA_964399835.1 uncultured Methanobacteriaceae archaeon
ATAGTATACTTAATAAAATTAATTTTATCATTCTATTTATAAAGTATGAAAAATAAATAAAATAATAATTACCTAAATTATAATAATACATCTATTTTGGATTATTTAATCATTGGATTATATATTTATAGGAAGATTAACGTATTTCTATTGAATTTATTATAGAGGTTAATAAAGATATGAAACTAATTATTTTAGATGAGAATCAAAAAATTATAAATAAATTTGAATATTTTGATTCTTTTTGGAATCATAAATTTGAAAAAATCAGCAATGTATTTGATATTGAAAATAATATTAAAGATCTTCTAGATACATTAGAATATGGTGCTGTAGTATATAAACCAACTGAAAAAAGGGATGATTTTTATCTTAGTTATTTAAACTCTGTATTAAAAAATGTTTCACATTTTAAACTTGATGATGTTGAAGGTACATTCTTATCTGATATTCTATCTGTTTTTGATAAAAATAAAATAATTTTAAATATAATAATTAATATTTATAATGCTAAGAAACCACAAAAATTCTTTTTAGAGTATTATAGTGAAAATATTCTTAATAAAAGAATTAAAGTTATAATTAATGTTATTGATGATTTTTTATATATATTAAGTGAAGATGAAACTGATTATTTTAATTTATCAACACAACAACAAAAGCTTTTTGAAACAGATTTCAGTGCTATTGTAATTGTACAAGAGGGTCATATAGTTAAAGTTAATAAAAAGTATATGGAAGTTTATAAGCAAGATGATTATGATCATGTTATTGGTCAAAAATTAGGTTATACTGGGTTAAATATTGATACTGTTAATAGATTAAATGAAAATATTCAAAAGGTCATAGATGGAAAAATGTTTTCATATTCTATTCCCTTGGAAATAAACCTGCAGTTATGCTTATTCATTATGATATTACAGAACAAGAAATAAATAGACGAGAATTAGAAAAGAAAAATAGGGAAGCATTAGATTTACAGAAGAATTTTGAATTTATTCAATCTGTGAGTAGTACTGGTATAACTTATCTTGTTGGAGATAAGTATATTCGTTCTAAAGAATTTTATAACTTAATTGAAAGAGATCCAATTAAAGAGGATATTTATACTGATGTTATTTGGAATACTGTAATTGATGAGGATAAACATATAGTAAAAGAAAACTATGAAAAAATTACATTAAAACATGATTTTACTGATTTTGTTGTACGTATAAAAACAGCTAAAGAAAATATTAAATATATTCATTGTTATCTTAGAGTTAATAATTCTGAAAATTCAAATGATCATGTAGTATTATATCAAGATGTTACTGCTGAACAATTATATTTAAAAGAATTAAAAGAAGCATTAAATGAATCATTGAGATTAGAGAAAAATCTGAAAAAAATTCAAAATATTAGTAAGACAGGTATGGGTTATTATAATGATCGGGGAGAATTAGAATGGACTAAATCTTCTTTTGAAATTTTAAAGCTTGATGAAGAAAAATATAAGAATTATCATGGTGATCTTTCAGAAATCATAGTAGATGAAGATTTATCTTATTGGAAGGAAGCTCATGAAAAGTGTTCACCTGAAAATCCTGAAGCAACTTTTGTTATACGTGTTATAAATGGTGAAGGTAATATTGTATATTTAAATTGTTTTATTGTATATGAATATAATAATAATATTAAAAGCAGTTATAAACGTATAATATTTTATCAAGATATTACTGAACAAATTGAACGTGAAAATAGATTAAAAGAAGCACTAGATAATTCTTTAAGATTAGAAAAGAATTTTGATAAAATTCAAGGAATAAGTAAGACTACTATGTGTTATTCTGATAAAGATGGTAATTTTACTTGGTTTAATAATGGTTATAATATCTTAGGATTAAGTTCTGATCAATATGAGGGGAATATGTCAGAATATCTTATTGATGAAGATAAAATAATATGGGCAAATGCTCATAAAAGTTGTACCCCTGAAAACCCTGAAACATCATTTGTTCAACGAGCAATTATAAATAATAATCTAATTTATATCCGATCATATGTAGCATATGAATTTGATGAAGATGGAAATAAAAAATCTCATGTTAGTCTCCTTCAAGATATAACTGAAGAAGTCAAAAAAGAAAATAGATTAAAAGAAGTTTTAGATGAAACTTTAAATCTTCAAAATAGTTTAAACAGAATTCAAACTTTAAGTAAAACAGCAATGGGATATTCTGATGGATCTAAATATTCTAAATGGACTCCAGAAATATTTAATTTATTAGAAATTAAACCAAAAGATTATGGGACTAATATGGATAATATCATTGAAAGATTTGTTATTGATGAAGATTTACATGTTAGAAAAGAAGCAATATCAAAAATAAGTCCTGAACATCCAGACGTATCATTTAATCAAAGAATTAAAACAGGTAAAGGAAATATCAAATATCTTAAGACAATCATATATCAAGATTATGATGATCAAAATAATTTACTTGATCGCATAAGTTTTAATCAAGATATTACACGTGAAGTAGAGTATCAAAACCAATTAAAAACAGCAGTAAATGACAAAGAAGTACTACTTACAGAGGTTCATCATAGAGTAAAAAATAATTTACAAATAATACTAAGCTTAATAAATTTAAATAAAAATTACAATACAGCACCAGAAACTATCTTAAATGATACAGAAAC
>CAYNSJ010000152.1:0-2680 GCA_964399835.1 uncultured Methanobacteriaceae archaeon
GAATCAACAGATAATACAATAATATCTGGTAATTACTCAGGAAACAGAATATTCCTTATAAATACAACAAGTACTACTACAATAACTAATCTTTCAATAGTAAATGGTAGTAAAATTTATAATAAATCAACAGATAGTCATGGTAATGGTGGAGCAATATACAACCATGGTAACTTAACACTAACCAACATAATATTTGAAAATAATACTGCAGAAAACCATGGTGGTGCAATTTTATCAATGAATAGTGTTATATCCCTTAACAACTGTGTTTTTGATGATAATAAAGGATACTATGGTGGTGCAATTTACATTTACAATTCAACATATGTAATATACAACAATAAATTTATTAATAATAGTGCATCTTGTGCTGGTGCTATTTATATAGTTAATAACTCAAAAGGTACAATTAATAATTCTTTTTTATTATCTAATAATGCATTATTAAGTAATTCTACCCATAGATGGGGTGGAGCAATATCCATAGAAGGATCTGAAAGTAATATTACAAATACCCTATTTTACAATAACATTTGTAGTGATGCAGGTGGAGCTATAGAAACAGAAAATAGTAATGTTACTATTGATAATTGTATATTTAGCTATAACAAAGCATTAGGAAACTCAACCAGTGGTTGGGGAGGAGCAATATCCACTATAACTAGTAATACCAACATTAATAATTCAAGATTCTACAATAATACATGTACATATCAAGGTGGAGCAATAGACTCATATAATTCAAATACAACATTAACAAACGATAAATTTAGATATAACACAGCAATATATGGTGGAGTACTATATAACACTAATTCAACAGTAGATGTTATTAATAATAAATTTGTTGACAACTATGCAGTAAATGGTGGTGCAATATACCAAGAAATGACCTATGCAACTGTAATTGGTAACGTATTTAATAACAATACAGCTGTAACATACGGTGGAGCAATACACAGCAGAAACAATTCAGAAATGTACCTTATCAATAACACAATTACCAACAACAAAGTAACAGGCAACAATACAATAAATGGATATGGTGGAGCAATAACAAATTGTCAATCATACATGTCTGTAAAAGAAAATATAATTGCTAACAATTCAGCATCATATGGTGGAGGAGCAATATTCAACAATGATACAGCTCAAATGGACGTAAATAACAACGAATTTACAAATAACACTGCAAGAGCAGGTGGAGCAATATACAATTATAACGGAATAATATTCTTAAAAAACAGTGATTTATACAATAATACCGCTATAGCTGGTGGAGCAATATACACAAATGGTACAGAATTAACAATATACAAATGTTACATATCTAATAATACAGCAACATATGGTGGAGCAATAGCATCTAAAAACACAAGACTCACAATAACCTATGCAATACTAGCAAACAACACAGCTATAACTGGTGGAGCAATAATCACAAATAATACCAACTTAATAGTATCATATGCAAAATTCTATAATAACAAAGCAAGTTACGGTGGAGCAATAGCAACAGGATACAGCCAAAATGTAATACTAAACTCTAAATTTACATTAAACAAAGTAAGACATAACGGTGGAGCAATATACTCATATAAATCCAACACAACAATAGAAAACACCAACATACAAAACTCAAAAGCAGAATACGGTGGAGCAATATACTCCTATGGAAACCTAATAATAACAAACAGTACACTAAACAAAAACAAAGCAACATTTGATGGTGGAGCAATAGAAGTATACAACTCAACAGCAATAATAACCAATTCTAATCTCTACTTAAACAATGCAACAGATTTTGGTGGAGCAATAAAAAACTACAATGGAAACATAATGCTAACCAAATCCACATTAAAATACAACAACGCAACTTATGGTGGAGCAATATCATCAAAAGGATTAATAACAATATTTAATTCACTATTAGCTAAAAATAATGCAACTTATGGTGGAGCAGTACTAATAATAAATTCTACAGCACTAATCGGAAACTCAACACTAAACATAAACAAAGCAACACAATACGGTGGAGCACTAGATGTATATAACTCAACAGTAACACTTACAAACTCAAGACTCGCATACAACAATGCAACAGTAGCTGGTGGAGCAATATCAATATACAATGGAACTTTAATCAACACTAATAATAAATTATACAACAACACCGCACCAACAGATCCAAACATACACAAATAACTATATAAAAATAACGTATTAAGTAGTAACTTTAATAGTTACTACTTTAAATACATTTAATCTCCCCATAAAAAGACTTTATTTTTTAAATTATATTTTCGAATAAACACAAAATAATTCCAATTTAAAAACTTGATAATAAAAAAAGAAATAAAAATAACTTTCTTCAATAAAATATAAAAAAATACAAAAAACAGAATGATAGAAAACACAACAGTATAAAAATTCAAAAGATTGATACACTTCAGAAAAAAACGAATTTTAGAAAACTTTAAATATATAAAAATGAAATAAAAATAAAGAAAAACTTTAATTTTGATCTTGCTTATGCTATTAACTACTTTTTAGTTTATTACATATCATCAAATTCTATTTTATATCCAGTTCCATCACCATCTAAAAATGATAATGTTCCATCAAATTGTAGTGTGAGGTTGGTGATTACTACTAATCCTAAGCTTGTAATGTTTTC
>CAYNSJ010000153.1:0-2631 GCA_964399835.1 uncultured Methanobacteriaceae archaeon
TAGGACACACCACATCAAACAACGGACTAATAAACTACAACTACACAATACCAACTAATTATAAAACAACAACACATACCATCACAATAATATCTGGAGCAAACAACTTCTACAACGGAAACATAACCAACACAACACTTACAATAAACAACAAAAAAACCCTAAAATCAAGTACTAATTTAAAAACAGCATCAGGTATTATAGTAAGTGAAGATACTTTTAGTGCATATTTCTCAAATACAGGTTTAACAAATAAAGTATCTGAAAATCAAACCATCATTTTATCTGGTTCTTTTACTTCCAAAGAATTTATTATTAATAAAAATGGAGTAACATTAACTAGTGATGGAACGGCTTATCTTAATAATTCACACATTTATATATTAGATACAGGAAATAATGCAGTAATATCTAATTTAGTTATAAATACTACAGGATATACTGAAGCAATAGATAATGAAGGAGATAATGTAACAATAAGTGGTAATACTATTGAATTAAATAATTCAGATGGTGTGACTGTTGGTATATTATCTTCAGGAATTAATGCTAATATTTATTCAAATAATGTAATTGTATATGGACCTTCTAGTGCAATTAACTGGGGGATGGGTGAAAGAGTAGGAATAGCAAATACTCTTGGAATATTTGATTATGGAGCAGATAATGCAACTATTAGTAATAATACCATATTTGTATCTAAAAGTGCTAATGGAGAAAATGATGCTTATGGTACTATAGATGGTATTGAAGTACAACAAGCAGCTAATTCAGTTGTTAAAAATAACAAAGTTACAGTAACAGGTGCTAGATTCATTTATGCTATAGATGCATTAAATAAAGTAACTAACATAACATTTAATGATAATACAATAACTGCATATGGTGAACGATATGTTACAGGATTCCAACTTGGAAACATGGCCAATAATATAACGTTATTACATAATATTATTAATTTAACCTGTTACAATACAACAATATTTTATAATGATGATGAACCGATGGTATATGGTATCATAACAACCAGTATGGGTGGCTCATCTTCATCACAATTTAACATAATAAACAATACAATGCTTCTTAAATCATCAATAGTATATGGAATGGAAATATATTCAACATCTAATTCCACATTAACCGGTAATAAAATAACTGGAATCGGTAATTATACTATGGGAATGAGTTTAACATTTGCAGAAAACAATACTGTAATTGGAAATAATTTCAATACTACAGGAAACAGTTCAGTAAAAATTAATGATATAGCACAAAGAATAAGACCAGCAAATATAGGAATAGAAATACAAGATTCATCAATTAATGCTCAAATATTAAATAACACAGTAACAACAATTGATGTAAATCCTAATACAATTTTATGTTATGCTGTCAATGTAAACAGTACAAATAAAACAGTAATAACTGGAAACTCTTTAGTTGCAAATAAATTAAATGGAAATAATGCAGTTCATGCATTTAATTCAACATCAGTAATAATAGCAAATAATACATCTCCATATGATTTTGAAAATGCAATAATAAACATTACTACAGCTTCAAAAATTATCAGTGGAACAAATACAACATTTAATGTAACCGTTTGTGATTCAAAAACAAAACAACTATTAAATGGAAGTGTTGTGTTCAAAATTAATGGTAAAACATTAAAAGATAATAATGGAACAATTTTAAAAGTAAAAGTAATCAATGGTATAGGTCAATTAACATATAATTTAAATGGATATAGTGCCAGAAATTACACATTAACAGCAGTATTTGGAAAAACAGGATATAACAGAGCAGAAAATTCAACAAAAATAACTATAAGTAAAGGAAGTGTAGTGATTACTCCATTTACTATAACAAATTATCCTGGAGCAATTAGCTTAGTAAGTACTACTATAAAAGATACTTTTGGAAATTTAGTAAATGGTAAAACAAAAGTAAGTTTAAAAATAAATGGAAAAGCATTAACAACATTAACTGCTGTTAATGGTATTATAAAACAAAATATTACAGTACCATCTTATTTATCTTCTAAAAACTATAATTTAACAATTAAAGTAGGAGAAAATAATAGGTATTATGGAGAAACAATAAATTCAACAATAAAAGTATTAAAACAAAATGCAACAGCAACAATAAAAAATGCAACAGCAAAACCTGGAGAAACAGTAACATTAAAAGCAACTTTATTAAATTCAGTAACAAAATTACCTGTAATTAGTGGAAATTGTATATTCAAAATTAATGGTAAAACTGTTAAAGATGATAATGGAAATGTAATTAAAGTAAATGTTAAAAATGGAATAGTAAACTGTGATTACATAGTAGATAATTCAGCTAATGATGGTAAATATAATGTAACAATTGTATACTCTGGAAATGGACAAACAAATAGCATACGATATACTACAGGTGCATTAATAATAAAAGCTTAAATAAATTTATAAGAGTTAAATTTTGATTAACTCTTTTTTTATTCCATTTTTTAAAATACTATTATTTTATATTATTAAATTTAAATACTTTTTTTATTAAAACAAATAAATAACTAGTTTTTTCATAAAAATTTTTGGGTAAATGATTTATTATTTTGTAAAATATTTTATAAAATAAGAATTTAAT
>CAYNSJ010000154.1:0-2588 GCA_964399835.1 uncultured Methanobacteriaceae archaeon
TATATAACATCTTTAGATAAAACATTAACAAAACTATTAATATACACCAGTATTCCTTTAGTACACTTATAAAATCTTTCAAAACCATCTTTTGTAAATATATATTCAGGTAATCTTTTTTCAAAATAAGATTTTGTTTTTTTTATTGAAAGGATCTCTATTAATTTGCATTACTCTTCCACCAAATGCCTCATTGTTTCCATTAATCATCTGTGTTATTTTTGAAGTATTTGAAGTAGAACCTGTGAAAATATAACTAACATTATCCTGTTCTTGAGTATGTAAACGTACTAACCAAAAAAAGGATTCTAGTTTTTTTAGTTCTTTGAGTAGTTGAAACTCATCAATAACTACAATAAAACCATTAATACCATCTGTAGAATCTACTATTTTTTGGGGCAATTCCATTACAAATGTACTTAATTTCTGATAATTTGTAGAAGATTGAGGAATAGGAATACCCAATATTGATGATGCTTCTTTAAAACTATACTCATTAAGAGTAATATTTTTTAATAATTTTTTAATTTCATCAATTTTTTTATGTTTACTAAATTTTTCTAATTCATCATTTATTTGATAAAGTAAATATTTTAATACATTTTCTGCGGTTAAATCACCATTATTATCAGAATAAACTTTAGAGATATCTAAATATACTTCATTAGTTCAATTAAATGAACTAATCCTATCTAGATGAACCTCCATTTTTAAGTTCAATTAAATGAACTAA
Source organism: uncultured Methanobacteriaceae archaeon (assembly GCA_964399835.1). Taxonomy (GTDB): domain Archaea; phylum Methanobacteriota; class Methanobacteria; order Methanobacteriales; family Methanobacteriaceae; genus Methanosphaera. The sequence goes on from CAYNSJ010000154.1 coordinate 734, forward strand.
ATTTAAAATATTATTAAATAGATATGATTTTTAAAAATAATATAAAATAAATTAAGAAAACACCAACAAAATGATATAAATTATATAAAAAGGAATTAAGACTCCAAAATAAAATAATTTATTAAATAATTTCTAAAGAAAAAATATTCTAAAAATCGTGAAAAAAAGTACAACTCATTGATAATTATTAAAAAAAATTTCAAACGATCAACAATTATTATTACTAAAATAAAAACAGTACATTTCGAATCATTTAAAAAAAAATAAGATAAAAAAAGAAAAAATATTTCAAATTAATTATTCAGATAACCAATCTGCTAAATCTTTAACTTGTTTAACTTGATCATCATTAGATGAAAATCCATCTGGTGCGAGGTTACCTCCGCATATTACATTTTTATTATCGAAGAATCCAAGTACACCTAAACAAAATGCTGCTGTTCCAGCTATTGGTGCTATTTGTTCTGCAGGCATAGTACCATTTGTAAGTGCTACTCCTACTTTTTTACTTGTTGGATTTCCTAATTTTGCTGGATCAAATATTTCATAAGTTCTGTCTATAAAAGATTTTACTGTTCCTGGTAATCCTGCAAAGTAAACTGGTGCTACAAATAATAAATTATCATATTGATCTATATTTGCAATAAATTCAGTTTCATCATCATTGAATACACATTTACCAGTTTTTTTACAAGTGTTACATCCAGTACAAGTATTAATTTCTTTATCTCTTATTTGGAATATGTCTACTTCTGCTCCTTTTGCTTCTAATTCTTCTTTTGCTACATTAGCTATTGCATCTGAATTTCCATTTTCCCTTGGACTACCTGCTACTATCATTACTTTTGTCATAAAAATCACCTATTTTTATATAATTTAATTTTACATTTTTATTGCTTAAATTCAATTCATTTTAATATTGAATTATTTCATTTGTAATTATATACATTATTATCTAACTATATTAATATATAGTTAATGGTTATAAAAATGTAGAAATATAACAAAAATAGTTATAATAATAACTTTAATAGTTAATTTTAAAAAAGTTTTAAAAAGAATGAAAGACAAATAAATAATTATGACAGAAATTGATGATGTACTTAAAAGTAATAATGAGATACAAAAACAATTATTAGAATTTCAAAATACTGTATCCTCTTTAAAAGAACAATCAAATCAAGATACTATAAATATAGCATTATCTGAGATGAAAAAAGATATATCCTATTCAGTCGCATCATATATTCAAGATAACTTAGACAATGAAATAAATTCATCAATAAAACATGACTGCTCTATACAAGAACCATGCAAAAAAGCATTTGAAGAAATATTAAAAACTAACATAGAAACCTTGAGAACTGACAATATAACTCCCAAATATAAAGAAGACATGAAAGAAAAAATACATAAACTAAGAATGTCTGCCCCTAAAAAAGAATGTACACAATGTATTAACAAAATGGATAATTTATTATTCAACCATATGAAACTAATTGAAACACTAGACAAACCTCAAAATAACACAGAAGAACTAAAAGAATTTGATGAAAATAAACTAGTAAAAGAAATATTAGATCCATTATCAAATAAACAAAGAATTCAAATACTTAAAGCACTATCTAAACACAACCAATCCCATTCAGAATTATCAAAGATAACAAAACTACGTGGTGGAAACTTAATTTTCCATTTAGAAAAATTACAAGAAAGTGGAATGATCCAACAAAGACATGAACGGGGAGATTATAACATAACACAAAAAGGATTTAAATTGATTTTATTATTAAATAGTATGACTGATTTAATTGATTAATAAAAAATTTAAATAAACTTTTTTTATCTTTTTTTA
>CAYNSJ010000155.1:0-2558 GCA_964399835.1 uncultured Methanobacteriaceae archaeon
ACATATATTATAATCTATAGTCTATTTATAATAAAAGTTTAGTTATTTACTATATATAAAAAAAATTTAACGGAGGTGTAATAATGGTTAATATCACAGATACATTTTCGGATGGATTTGAATATGCAAAACAAGATTATAAAAAACTATTAATTATTGGTGTAGTAGCAGTGCTTGCTAATTTAACTAGTTTGTTAAATGTTTTTAATTTAGGATCAACAGTATCCTTAATAACTGACTTAGTTGCATTTATATTCACTTTAATTTTTAGTGGTTTTGGAATTAGTGTTATTAAAGAGAATATTAATTCATCAGAAGTAATTCCAGATTTTGATTGGGCTTTAAATTTTACAACAGGAATTAAATTATTTATATTATCTCTTGTTTATTTCTTGATTCCTATAATAATTATTTGTGTTGTATCAGTATTTACAATAGATCCAAATGTAATAACTAATATAACTAATTTTATATCTCAAAATCCAGGTGTAGTTCCACCAGAGACCATGCTTACTCCATTACTAACTTCATTAGGAATAATTGCAATAGTAGCCTTTATATTATTTGTAATATTTGGGTTAATGGAAGTTGTTGGAATGTGTAGATTAGCTAAATATGATAGTTTAAATGATGGATTAAATTTCCGAGAAGTTATAAATGATATAAGAAAAATAGGGGTATTATCTCTTATTGGATGGGTAATTTTAGCAATATTAATTTTCATTGTATTTGGAATTATTATAGCAATATTAGGTTTAATTCCATATGTTGGATTTTTAATAGCTACATTAGTTGTAGTATCATTTTCTAATGTATTTTATAACGCTTCATTAGGTCGTTTATACAGCCAAATATAAAATTATTAACTAATTTTTTTCTTTTTTTAAATCTTTATTTTTATATAAGCATGGATAAACCTAACATTATTGATATAATTGTCATTAAGAAGGGTAAAGCTTTTTCAATAATAGTTGGATTAATTTTACTTAATAATCTTGGTCCGAGTATAGCACCGATAATTGTACCACTACAAAGAAGAAGAACTAATGTTATATCAAATGTTCCAAGTAATACATAACTACCTATTCCAGCTATTGAGTTAAATATTAGTACAAATATTGTTGTACCAATTACAGTAATAGCTGATAAATCTAAGGCATATAATCCTACTTGTATTGGTAAAGAACCACTTAAACCAAATATTCCAGCTAATATTCCTCCAGATACACCAAATAAAGGAACTACTATTTTTTTGATTCCTTTGAGTTCTATTCTATTTTTCTTTTCAATTTTTGTATCAGATTTATTATCTTTGAAACTCTTATATATTACTGGAATTATCATTATAAGCAGTATTATACCTAATAATTTTTTTAAAAGGGTTGCTGAGATCATATTTGCAATGAATGATCCTATGATTGTACCAATTATTCCACCTATACCTAATATTATTCCTAAATGTATATCAACATGTCCCTGTTTATGGTGGCTGTATGCTCCTACGACCGTGGTAGGTAATACTGTTGCTAATGATGTTGCAACGGCAGTTTGTGGATTAATACCTAATAATATTAATGTTGGTACATATAGTCCACCTCCACCTCCACCTACTATTGATACATAAAATCCTATTATAAATCCAATTAATGGTAGTATTAAAAAATGAATATTAAACATGATATTTTCCTTAAAAAATCTTATAGTAATGATTTTAAACTCAGATTACTAATTTAAGATTTTCTTATATAATAATTTGATATTTAATCTTAATAAAAGTAATATTAATTAATTTCAATTAATTAAATAATATAAATTTTAGAATAAGAATTTTATTTTTGATATATATGAATTATAGTAATATTAAAAAATAGAATAGATAGTTACTTTTAACTAATTTTATGTTAATTTAAATTAAAAGTTAATTGTAAAACATTGTTATGTTATTTGTTTAATGAAATATAATTTAGGTTAGTTTTTGGTGTAAAACTATTTTTTTAAAAATAGATAAATGAAATAGATAATAATAATTTTTTTAATTTAAAAATACTAACTTTAAAAAGGTATTATGAAAAGCATTAGTCTTTTTATGAGTATATATTTATTATTAATGTTTTTGGATAAAAATATTATATTTAAATTTGTGTTAAATTATTAATATTTTTTGATTTAACTTTTTATTTGTGTGTTGTTTTAAATATAATTAAGTTAGTACTTTAAATTAAATTAACTCCCTATTTTTATTGAATATAACAGAATTATTTTATCTTTCAAACTCTCTACCACAGTAGATGCAATAAGTCGCATCTGCAGGAATTTTATTTCCGCAGTAAAAGCAGTATTTCATATCTTTCTTAGATTTTTTGTCACTAGAATTTTTATTTTCACTCATTTTTACAACCTGTTAATTTATATTATTTAATTCTATATATTTTACAGTATATAGGAGTATCTATAATTATACATAATAAATATAAAGTATTCAAAAAATAAGAATTATTTTATAATTTTTGCTTTGTAGAAAAGCTATATTAAAAGTTTATTTCTAAAAAAATTTACTT
>CAYNSJ010000156.1:0-2556 GCA_964399835.1 uncultured Methanobacteriaceae archaeon
TATTATCAGATACTGCTGATACAGCTGTAATACCAATTAACAATATGAATAATGTTGTAAATAGAAAAATACGCTTTCTATTTAAATTCATAATCTATTTTCCTCCCAATTAAAAAATTATTATATTATAATCCCTATTACATTAACACTTATTATAATAGCAGTTCTTAATTTCAAATATTTATTCTTAAAATTCTATTCTATTAATTGATTATTAAGAACTTAATAAGACAGATATAATATAATAATAGTCTAAATCAACTAATTAATAAATTTATGTAGATTTTTTAAAAAGAAGCATTTTCAAAAATAAGACATAAAATAAGTTAAAAAAATTTAAAAATAAAAAAAGTATCATTAAATCAATACTTTCTGTTTATATTTAAAGTTATTCATTATTTAATGTTTCTGTATTGTTAAATAGTATATATTTGGATTTATTGGTGCTGTATTGTTGTATAATTTATTATTTGTATTTATTAATGTTGAATTCTCTAGTGCTATTGCTCCACCTGCTATTCCTGCATTGTTATATGCTAATCTAGAATTAATTAATGTTAAATTTGAATATAACATACTAATAGCTCCACCATAGTTACTTGCATTATTTAAACTTAAGGTAGAATTTATGATTGTTGCCTTATTTGAGATAGTAACTGCTCCACTATATCCATTGTTTTTGACTATTTGTGAATTTGTAATGTATAAATTACAATCTGAAAATATTGCTGATCCTGCTAATGCATTATTATATTTTAAGGTTGAATTTGATAATATTAAACTTCCATCAATATTTAATACAGCTCCCCCATACCCTGTTGCATTGTTAAGATTTAAATTAGAGTTAGTTATTGTTACCGTTCCATAATATGTAGCTATTGCTCCACCAAGCTCGGTTGCCATATTTTTATTAAATGTTGTATTTATTAATATTAAGTTTCCAGTATTTGCTATTGCTCCACCTTGTGTTGCTTTTGATCCTTGTATAATAGTATTTTGTATAGTTGTAGTTCCATTAGTGATATTAATTGCTCCACCACTATGTCTTACTTTATTTTGAGTAAATTTAGAGTTTGTTATTATTGTAGTTCCATTAATAGCATTAATTGCTCCACCGTAACTTGCAGTGTTTTTGTCAAAGTTTGTATATGTTATTAGAATATTAGAATTATTACTATAAATTCCACCACCTATTATACCAGTATTATTTGCTATATTTGTGTATGTGATTGTTATATTTGATTTTTTTGTAGCTATAGCACCACCATACTTTGCAGTATTATTTACCATGTTAGTTTTGTATGTTGTAAGTTCACCATACTTAGTATATACTACTCCACCAACAGTTGCATTATTATTAGTTAAATCAGTATCTTTTATGAAAATTATTCCATTATCGTTGTATACTGCTCCACCATAGTTTGATGCTGTGTTATTTTCTAGTTTAGAGTTTGTTATATCTAAACTACCTTCATTGTATATTGCTCCACCATCATAATATTCTGCATTGTTATTTTGTAATATTGAATTAGTTACTGTTAAATTTCCTAAGTTATATACTGCTCCACCAGAATCATATACATTATTATTTTCTAATATATCATTTGATAAAATTGCATTACCTCTATTATATATTGCACCACCAACATAAAATACACTATTATTACTTAGAATAGAATTTAGTAAAGTCACATTACCTGAATTATATATTGCTCCACCCCAAGAATATGCATAATTATTTTCTAAATTTACATTGATAAATCTTATATTACCTTCATTGTATATTGCTCCACCATAAGATTCTCCATAATTATTTTCTAATGTTGTATTAACTATTGTTAAATTACCTTGATTGTATATTGCACCAGCATCATAATTTGAAGTATTATTTAGTACTGTTGAATCTATCAAGTTAAAAATACCTTTATTATATATTGCTCCACCAGCATAATCTACAGTATTATTTTCTATTTTGGAACTTATTAAATTTGTAGTACCTATAGTATATATTGCTCCACCATCATATTCGGCAGTATTATTTTCAAATGTAGAACTTATTAAATTTAAATTACCTATATTATATATTGCTCCACCTAAATAACCTGCACTATTATTTTTTAATACTGTATCAGTTATAGTTAAATTTCCTTTGTTATATATTGCTCCACCATAGTATTTATTTCCATTTATTAGTGTTATATTATTGATTATTATTGTTGATCCATTTGTTATGTTAAATATTTGGTATGTGTTTTGTCCGGAGATTATTGTATAATTTTGTGATTGACCTGTTATTGTTAAGTTCTTGGATAAATTTATTGTATTTGTGATGTTGTATGTTCCATCTGATATGTATACGTTTATTTTTGTGTTTGATTTATTTTTTGCTACTGTAAATCCATTGTTTATATCTGTGTATGGTTGTGATTGTGTACCTGTTTGATTAGAACCTGTGTATGATGAGTTTATATATATTGTATCATCATCGGTATATGTTTTAGTAGTTGTTTTTAAATTATTTTCTTGTGTTTGTGTATCTTGACTACTTTTTTGGAT
>CAYNSJ010000157.1:0-2534 GCA_964399835.1 uncultured Methanobacteriaceae archaeon
ATCATAAATTAATATAATAAATTAATAAATAAAAAACATAATGATCATTCATTAGAAATTAAAAAAAAGTAAAATGTATACTTAAAATAAAAAAATACTAATAAATATAAATTTTTCATTATTAAACTATATATTATTTTTATATTAGTAGTAATAAAAAAGTAAAAAATTAAACAAATAATAACAATAAATTATTAATATATAAATTTTTTTGTAGTAAGTTTAATAATATAATTAATTAAAATTTTTAGAAGTAATATTTTTTAAATTAAAACTAGAATAATTAATAAAAATAATTTACAATTATTTAAAAAAAAAATAAATTAAAAAAGAGATTAAATTAAAATTATATAATCAAGAAGGTCACTTAGTAACCATTACCATTTTACCACTTTGAGGATCTTTATATACTTTTCCCATTTCTGTATATCCAGATCCACTGGAAGAAGCTGATTGAGGTGATTCACTAAGTTGTTGTCCTTGGCTAACATCAACTGATGATTGTGACTGAGATTGTTGAGATGGTGTTGAATGTTGAGAAATTACACTTTGTGCTCCCATAGCCATAATAGCAAAAACCATAAATCCTACAGCCAATACTAACATTAAATCCACCATATTAACAACACCCGACATTGGGTCTGCTTCATCTCTTTCAGCAAATTTACTTCTTCTTCTTTTTAAAGACATTATTTAACCTCTATTATAACATCAGCTAATGAATATAAATTAGATATTTCTTCTTCATACCATCTTCTACGGATTTTTGCAACTACATAACATACACTTGAAGCAGCTAATCCTGCTGTTGTAGTGTTAAATGCTATTGTTAAGTTCTGAGTAAGAGTTTGTATATCTCCAGTTCCTAAAGCTGCAAGTCCTGGACCCATTGGTATAATAGTTCCAAGTAATCCACATGCAGAACCTACTTTAGCTACAATATCTGTTTTTTCTAATGATTTATATACTCTGAATTCTTGATCTTCTAATAAATTAGTTGCTATTGCTTCTTTCACTGTTTTATTATTATACTGATCAGTTTCTGATATTTCTATTAGTAACTTTTTATCAGAATCATTTAGTTTAGATGTTTTTATAATTTTACGTACTTCATCCATATTATCTGATGTTGCTATTTTTTTTATTAGTTTATCAATATCATGTGCAGATAATTTTACTCTACTTGTATATTCTGCAAGTAATGCTCCTATTTCTATAACAGCAAATATTATAAATATAACCAACAATATCATTACTGGAATTAATAAACTTTGAGCAATAACATTTAATATTCCTGAAAGTATTGATCCACCAGCTATTGTCGCTGCCATTAAACGTCACGCTCCATTTCATTGTTAATATTTGGGATAATTATTTTATTACCTCCAATAAGTATTTAATTAAATTATTAAAAGTTTCATCATTCATTTTGAATATTGTAATAGTGAGCTTCTTTTCTTAGCAATTAAAGCTCCTAAACCCATTAAAAGGATAACTGCAATTAACATATATATTAAATAAGAAGTACTTTGAATTGTTATAGAAGTTCCTTGTGTTACATATACCATATTTGGTAAAATCATTATTGCTAATATAAAATATAAACCCATAAATATCATAAAATTTCCAATTATTAATGGGAATGGTTTATTTATGAATTTAACAATGGATCGTGATAAAATATAAGTTGTACCCATTATTAACATTAACCCTAATGATGAATATACTCCTAATAATATAGATGTTAATCCCATTGCAGGTGAAACTAAAATTATTGAAGCTAATATAGCTCCAAAACAACAAGGACATGGTGCAACCATAGCCATACATGTTGCAGTTCCATAATCTCTACCTGTTTGTTTCCATTGACGAACAGTTTCAAATCCAGTTATTAATATTATAAAGGCTATTACAGCAAATATTGCAGAACTATAACCATATACTAGTTGATATATCTGATTAGTATATGGTTGACATATTAATGATAATGTTGTTAAACCTACACCATATCCTAAAATAATAAGTGCTCCAGTTTTATGTTTTATACCAGCAAATCCCATAGCTAATCCAATTTTTATACCAAAAATAACTACAGCAGCAATTATTCCAAATTGCCACATTTGATCTAGAATATTAACACCCTCTTTTTTTTATTATTAGATTTTAATAATTTTTATAACTAGGATATTTTAATTTTCATTTTTTAATATTAATCGTTAGATTGTATAATAAAATATAATTTCATTATAACTGGTTATTTTTCATTAAAATGTTTTAAGTAAAATATCTTAATTATATTATATTTTAATAATAAAACTATATAAGTTTACTTTATTAAATTTATAATTAAATTTAATGATTTTAGTAATAATTAATTAAATATTTCTTTAATATATTTAGATAAATATTCATAAAAGGCAAAGATAATTTTTATAAAAAAAGTTTACGTTATATAAATAGTTAGATTTAAAATTAAAATAATTATAAATTCATTCTATCTTAAATAAATGATATATAAATTTATTAAATTATAT